>NZ_JAUBQM010000026.1:189-69616 GCF_036701245.1 Microcoleus sp. Pol14D4 | reverse complement strand
CGTCTGATAGTTGTTTTAGGTCAGGGAGTTTTTTCATTCCTCTATCTAATGTCTATCTCGTTCTCTTGTCAAGGGGGTTGAGCAATTACAACTGCTGAACCAAGCTACAGGCAATAGATTCTGTTCTTGTGGTCGCTGTATGTAACCCGTTGAATGTGTAATTTTACTTTGTAAAAAACTACAAATATTTACGAAATATCAAGTTATTGTAAAAGTTTGTAAAATGTTTAAATTGTCAGCAGTAATCCCTTGGCAAATTAGAGTGAATGGTGTTACTAATATAAGCGTGGGGCATCCCCACAACGAACCTTGAAAATTCAATTAAGCAATCATAAACCAAATGACAACAACCGTACAGCGTCGCGAAAGCGGCAACGTTTGGGAACGGTTCTGCGAGTGGGTAACTAGCACCGAAAACCGCATTTATGTGGGTTGGTTCGGCGTCTTGATGATTCCCACCTTGCTGAGCGCCACCATCTGCTACATCATCGCCTTCATCGCTGCTCCTCCTGTGGACATCGACGGCATCCGCGAACCAGTTGCTGGTTCCTTAATGTACGGCAACAACATCATTACTGGTGCTGTTGTTCCTTCATCGAATGCGATCGGGCTTCACTTCTACCCAATCTGGGAAGCTGCTTCCTTAGACGAATGGTTGTACAACGGCGGCCCCTACCAATTGGTAGTTTTTCACTTCCTGATCGGCATCTTCTGCTACATGGGTCGTGAATGGGAATTATCCTACCGTTTAGGTATGCGTCCTTGGATCTGCGTCGCTTACTCTGCACCAGTTGCAGCAGCTACCGCAGTATTCTTGATTTACCCGATCGGACAAGGCAGCTTTTCTGACGGTATGCCCTTGGGTATCTCCGGCACATTCAACTTCATGATCGTGTTCCAAGCCGAGCACAACATCCTGATGCACCCCTTCCATATGTTGGGAGTTGCTGGTGTCTTCGGCGGTGCTCTGTTCTCCGCCATGCACGGTTCCTTGGTAACATCTTCTTTGGTTCGCGAAACAACCGAAACTGAATCTTTGAACTACGGTTACAAATTCGGTCAAGAAGAAGAAACCTACAACATCGTTGCAGCCCACGGCTACTTCGGTCGTTTGATTTTCCAATACGCGAGCTTTAACAACAGCCGTTCTTTGCACTTCTTGTTAGGTGCATGGCCAGTTGTCGGTATCTGGTTTACCTCTTTGGGTATTTCCACGATGGCGTTTAACTTGAACGGTTTCAACTTCAACCAATCGGTTATCGACTCGCAAGGTCGCGTCATCAACACTTGGGCTGATGTCATCAACCGCGCTAACTTGGGTATGGAAGTAATGCACGAGCGCAACGCTCACAACTTCCCCCTCGACTTGGCCGCCGGTGAAGTCACCCCAGTAGCAATGGTTGCTCCTTCCATCAACGGCTAAGTTTAGCTTTTGATTAACAAAAAGCGCTCCTAGAAATAGGGGCGCTTTTTGTTTTGGCAAGTAGAATTTGATCGATTTCCTTCTCTTAAATCTGTTAAATCCCATACACTGGGCGTTGCCGAGCTTCCTTCTTCTTGATTGATCTGATATATTAATTAGGAATTATTATTTTTGGCAATCATCAAAGTGGCGATATTTAACAGGCACAAATTTGAAAAATTCGTGGTTCATAAATCCAAAACATTAGCCTGGGCGATCGCATTTTTTAGCGGCATTTTGATGGCATTGACAACCGCACCAGTAAATGCCTGGCTATTGGCTTGGGTAGCATTAGCTCCCCTGTGGATTTTGGTTGTTAGTTATCAAAAGCCAAAAATAGAAGAACAAAAACAAAAATTTCTCTTTCTTCCTTCTTTCCTCAACATCCATCAGTTACATCTTGTACAGTGCTCGTTGCCGAACTTCCTTCTTCCTTCACTCTGGGGAATTGGCTATCACGGATTAGCTTTATCTTGGATTATGGGAATTCACCCAATGACTTGGTTGGGAGTTCCTTGGTGGCCGAGTTTGGCGATCGCACTTTTTTGCTGGGCATTCATTACCCTCTGGGGAGCCGCCTTAGTCACCGTTTGGGCGTGGCTATTTGTAATTCTCAACTCCCTCACTTTACCCGGCAAAAATCCTATTGTTATTCTTAACTCCCCCCCTTTACAACGGGTGGCTGGCGGGGGTAGCTCTGATCTTATTCTTCTTAACTCCCCCCCTTTACAAGGGGTAGCTGGCGGGATTAATGCTCAATTTTCAGCATTAAGTCGCGTTTTAATTGGCACAGCTTTGTGGTGCGCCTTAGAAAGTATTTGGAGTACAGGTTCCCTGTGGTGGACATCCCTATCATATACGCAAAGCCCGCACAATTTAGCAATATTGCACCTCGGTCAACTCTCCGGACCCAGCGCAGTAACAGCCGCTATTGTAGCAGTAAATGGCTTAATCGCCGAAGCTTTTATTGAAGGAAGAAAGAAGAAGGAAGAAGGAAGAAGGAAGAATTGGATTTCTTATCTTTTGCCTGCGAGTTTGTGTTTAGTTTTGCATATTACAGGATGGAGTTTGTACAATCGCCCTTTGAATCAAGAAGCTGCAACCGCTTTAAAAATTGGCATTATTCAAGGCAATATTCCTAACGAGATTAAGTTTGACTCAGGGGGTTGGCGGCGCGCTTTGGAAGGTTACACCACCGGATACAAACAGTTAGCAGACAAGAAAGTCGATGCTGTGTTAATTCCAGAGACAGCTTTGCCTTTTATCTGGACAAACGAGTATCAGCGTTCTACTCTTTCTTTTTATCAAGCTATTCTCGAACGCGGTGTGGTGGCTTGGGTGGGAGGATTCGGGCAGCAAGATGATAGTATCACTAACAGCTTATTGGCGATCGATCGCACTGGAGAAATTGTCGGTCGCTACGATAAGCTAAAGCTAGTGCCTTTAGGCGAATATATCCCTTTTTACGAAATCTTAGGCGGGATTATTAATCGGCTTTCTCCCTTAGATGCTCATTTAGTACCGGGCAACTCTCAACAATTGTTTGATACGCCGTTTGGCCGCGCCATTGTCGGAATTTGTTACGATTCGGCGTTTGCTGAAATTTTCCGCTATCAGGCGGCGAATGGAGGCGAATTTATGCTTACAGCTTCCAACAATGCCCATTACAAACCGCCCATGTTGGCTCAACATCACGCTTTAGATGTGATGCGGGCAATAGAGACAGATAGATGGGCAGTTATCGCAACTAATACGGGTTACTCTGCTTTTGTAAATCCTCGCGGCGAGACGGTTTGGAAGTCCAAAATTAATACCTATGAAGTCCGAGATGCTACTATTTATCGGCGACAAACTCGGACTTTGTACGTGCGGTGGGGAGATTGGCTGACACCTGTATTGTTAGTAATGGCTGGGTTAATGCGTTTTTTTGTTAGAAATTAACCAGTAGGTTGTACCATTTTATATTTTCGATACCAATCTAAAATCTAAAATCTAAAATTGTTAGTATTGGCTGGGTTAATGGGTTTATTGTGAAAAATTAACCATGAAACTTGAGATTTTAGATTTTATGTACCAATCTAAAATCTAAAATCTAAAATCGAATGACTCTACTTATTTTTCATGTGTTCGTGAACGCTAGGAGATAAAGAAATTAAATCGTCCATATTGCGCTGCATGGCAGCACACATATTGTCCAAAGGCAAATCATTGGCATCGTGCCCGAAGGGATTTTCTATTTCAATGCCGATTTCTTCAATCCCGAACAAAGTAAAACTAATTAAAGCCACAACAGGGCCGGTTCCCCAACCCAAATCCTTCACCATTTGAAAGGGCAGTGCCAAAGAGTAAAGTAACAATAGCTGTTTGAGGTGAATTGCGTAAGCCAAAGGGATAGGCGTCTTCAAAATCCGCTCGCAGCCCCCTAATACATCAATCATAGAGTTGAGCAACTCCTTCATACCAGTTAACTGATAAACATCCAGGCAATTGCGCTCGTACTGCTCGTGCATATAATCCTCAATCCAAAAGGCAATTTCTAGGGGCGGATTGTTCATCGATTTGAGCTTTTGGTACTGCGCTGGAGACATTAACGGCTCCAACTCTGGATTGACTGATTCTTGCCGCAAGTGCAGTTTCAGCGCCACGGCAAAGGCAACTAATAGGCGCAGTGCTGACTTTTTTTCTATGATATCCTGCGGGTCTTTTTCCTCAATTGCTACCCAGATTTGACGAGCCAAATTGCGGATGTTATTGTTTAAAGTACCCCAAAATCTCCGACCTTCCCAAAATCGCTCGTAGGCTGTGTTTGTCCGAAAAACTAACAGTAAACCGAGTACAATACTCGGTACAATGCTAGACAAAATCGGCAAGGATACTGGCAAGTTGAAAAAATATAGGAAGGAAATAAAAACCCCAAATCCGCCGCACAGCAAAACGCGCGGCAAAATTGAGGGAATGACAGACCCTCGAACCTGTAATGCAATTTTAAACCACGACGGCTGATCGACACTCATGCAAGTCTCCTCATAAAATTAAATTAGCCAGATCGCCCAAAGTCGATTTTAGATTTTAGATTTTAGATTTACTCCACAGATACAGCAGATTGCAGGTCGCGAGAGGGCGCTTTCTCTAGACACCTCGCCTACCAAAACAGCTTTCTTGTACTTCACTTACCAGCAAAAGTGCTATAAATCTGGGGTTTGAACTTTCCTCTAATTTTTTTGCACTCCACGACTCCTATCGGGGATTGGTATCCGTACTTGGGTACGGTGAAATCTTCGGAAAAAAGCTTTCCTACAAAAACCTTTGGATTTTACCAAAAAACTCATCTTTAGGAGCCATGTCAAATCTCAAATCTCAAATTGATTGACTGAGGCACTTAATTCGGTAAGATTAATTATGTATATTTAAACCTCAGCTTCCGTGCAAGAGCTACCGACATCTGTACCCCCGCATTTTCACCGATTGCCAAACCAACGGTGGCAAATTTATTCGCCTCAACCACAGCAAGCCGAACAGTTTGCCACTGAAATCGGTTTGTCGCCCTTGCTGGCACAGGTACTGATTAACCGGGGCATCGACTCTCTGAAAGAAGTGCAAGGGTTTATCGAACCGGAATCTCTGGTTTTGCCCGCGCCAACCGATGAGTTTCCCGATTTGGCTGCGAGTGTCAAACTGTTGCGGGAGGCGATTTCGGGAGGGCAAAAAATTGCGATTTGCGGCGACTACGATGCTGACGGGATGACGAGCACGGCTTTGTTGCTGCGAGCTCTCAGGACTCTGGGCGCGAATGTGGATTATGCTATTCCCAGCCGGATGCGAGAAGGTTACGGGATTAACGATCGCATTGTAGAAGAATTTCACTCGGAAGGTGTCGCTCTCATTCTCACGGTTGATAACGGAATTGCAGCCTACGGCCCGGTTGCCAGAGCGCGAGAACTCGGTGTCAAAGTTATTATTACAGACCACCACGATTTGCCGCCAAAACTGCCGCCGGCCGATGCTATTCTCAACCCGAAATTAATCGCGGAATCTTCACCCTATCGCGGTTTGGCTGGCGTAGGCGTTGCTTATGTTTTGGCGATTACTTTGGCGATTGATATGCAGAAAGTTGGCGGGTTGGTGAATCCGCTGCTGGAGTTATTTACGTTGGGAACTATTGCGGATTTAGCGCCTTTGACTGGAGTTAATCGGCGCTGGGTAAAGCGGGGTTTGCGGCTGTTGCCTCACTCGCAATTGGCGGGTATTCAGGCTTTGATTCAGGTGGCGGGAGTGCAGCCGGGAAGTGCGGAAAGTTTACCTCTTCTGAATTCAAAAAGCCAAGCTAGCAATACGTTAAAGCCTGAAGATATTGGTTTTAGGCTTGGCCCCCGGATTAATGCTGTCGGGCGGCTGGCTGACCCTCAAATTGTGATAGTGTTGCTGACCGCGGACGATCGCGAATTGGCTCTCAAAAACGCGATGCAGTGCGAACAAATTAATCAGCGCAGGCAGGAGTTGTGCCAGGAAATTGAGCAGGAAGCCATTGCTTGGTGCGAGGAAAGTGATCTCGACTTGCAGCAAGAACGAGTTTTAGTTGTTGTGCAACCGGGTTGGCATCACGGGGTGATCGGGATTGTGGCTTCTCGGTTGGTGGAACGCTACGGCGTACCTGTGTTTATTGGTACTTTTGAGGATGAGGCTGGGGAAAACGAAGCTGTAGGGACGGTAGCCCATAAAATTATCAGGGGTTCGGCGAGGGGAATTCCTGAGTTTAATGTATTTGACGGGCTGAATTTTTGCGCGGATTTATTAACTAAATTTGGCGGACACAAAGCGGCTGGCGGTTTTTCTATGCCAGCGGATAATCTCGAACAATTCCGCAATCAACTGTCAATTTTTGCCAATCAATGTTTGCAGCCGGAACATCTCAAGCCGCTGGTTTCAGTTGACGTGCGAGCGGATTTGGCTGAGATTAATCTCGACCTTTACCGACAAATTGATGCTCTGGAACCTTGCGGAATTGAAAATAAGGCTCCTGTATTTTGGACCCCTAACGTTTGCATAACTGAACAGAAAATTGTTGGTAAAGGAGGTCACGTTAAACTAACTGCAACTCAAGATGGAAATGTATCGGCTAGTGTGAAGGCTATTGCTTGGCGTTGGGGCGAATATTTTCCTTTGCCTCGGCGGGTTGATATTGCTTACCGATTGCGAGAAAATAGTTTTAATGGCAAGACATCGGTTGAGTTAGAATTGTTGGGCGTTCGGCTACCGGCAAATGCTGCTACTTCCAGGCCGCCGAGGTTCGGAAAAGTTGAGTTTGATTATTGCGATCGCACTTATTCTTGCAGTCTATCCCCTGCAGGCTCGATCGAGGAATTGAGAATTCGCAACTCTCAAGGGCAAGTTCTGGCTGTTTCACCCGGACAAAACATCGGTTTGTTAGGTAACTCCCGCAAAGATGCTAGAGAAGTCGATGTATCTCTACCTTTTTTTGAGAATTTGATTCAAACTGCTAAACACGCCCTCGGTATTTGATAACAAAGCAGGTGCAGCAGCGAAAATTGGCGATCGAGCCTTGTGAATTTTGCATCATTTAAAACTCAAAACTCCCAACTCTCGATCGCCCCGGAGCGTGCTATAATTACAGGTCGCCGCCTCTAGCTGCCAAGAGAAAAATCACGATCGGGCCAGAAAGCACGACGGCTGCGAGTAAAGCTACCTGAACAATGAGTTGGTAGTCTACACCACCCAGACCACTGAAAAGATCGGTTATAAAGTCCATTTGTCCTCCTGACTGTAGTGATTAAGTCTAGATTGTTGAATTAGAAAATCCGCTTCTGATTTTACCGGGCGATCGACCATATTTTTTAAGGAACTTTACAAAATTCAACAAAATGTAAACTGCGATCGACCTGTCAGTGACAGCAAACCAGGGATTTGATGCCCCTTCCCCGAAAGTGAACGGAATGTAAAACCTCAAATCTAAAATCGAACGCCCTTGAAGGAGATCCGCCTCCGGCGCGGGCAATTGATATACTTGAAGAGCTCCAGTCTCCTAAAGTTTGGCATTTTCCACATAATGCTCCCAATCTAAAATCTAAAATCTAAAATCTAAAATCTAAAATCACACTATGGCTACTTGGCGTTGCGTAAAGCAGTGCGGTGCTTGTTGTTACCTCGACCCAACAGAGCGCCCTGACTTAGACGAGTATTTATCTGAAGACGAATTATCGCTCTACTTGACCTTAGTCGGAGATGACGGTTGGTGTATAAATTTTGACAAAGCGACCAGAGAATGCGGAATTTATGCCGATCGACCGCGCTTTTGTCGGGTAGACTCAGAGGTGTTTGAGGAAATGTACGGCGTTGAGCCGGCCCAATTAAACGATTTCGCGATCGACTGCTGCTTGGAACACATTGAAGATCTTTATGGCGATCGATCTTTGGAAATGATCCGCTTTAACTCTGAAGTCGGAATTCTCGCCTTACCTGACGGTGTTTCATAATTGCCGGATGATTTGGATTGTTTTGGGAGATGGGCCCATGAGCCCGAAGGCGTGTATTTTCACAGCAGGCGGGACACCCCACAAGCATCCTCCTCAAATTTTCCAACGCCTACCTGACAACTAACAATCTCCTGGTTTCTCACCGGGAGAGTGTCAAAATAAACAAATCAAGGAAATATCGCGCAGTTGAGTTGAGCTATGAGTAATCGAGAGGGTTTTACAGGGGGATTTATTGCCGGAGCTGCCCTTGGCGGCTTGGTGGGTGCAGTTTTGGGTGCGGTGCTGTCGCGGCGCGCTGCTGAAGCTTTGCTGAGTGAACCTTCAGACGCAAAAACCAGAAAAATCCGCCAGAGGAAAGCCAGCCAACTCGAAGCCGAAGGGATGGAAGTAGCAAGGCTGAGTTTAGAAGATAAAATTGCCCAGCTAAATCAGGCAATAGATGACGTGCGGCTGCAACTTGGAGACGTAAACGGCAACGCGCCGGCGCCAGGCAGCGAGGGATCGATCGCCCCAGACTCCTGAATCCATTTAAAATTTTAGATTAGTCTGGCAGCTCCATGGGGGCTACTAACATCTTGCGCCATTCTCAAGAACTGGCTTTTGGGTATGTTCCACAAAGAGTGAATTTTATTGTGGGGTGGGTATCCTATCCTGCCCGCCCGTAAAAAGCCTGATGCTCCCCCTCTCGGCCTCTCGCTCCTCTCACTCCCCCAGCTATGCTAAACTCACAGTTAAAGTGTCTGTAAACTTTACTCAAACTACAAGCAAAATTTATGAGTTCTTCAATAGGCCTTTTGGCAACCACGCTAGCGACATTTCTGCAAATCTATCTAGTCCTGATGATTTTTCGGGTGCTGTTAAGCTGGTTCCCCAATATCAATTGGTACGATCCCCCGTTTTCGATTTTGAGTCAGTTAACAGATCCTTACCTAAATCTATTCCGATCGATTATCCCCCCCTTGGGAGGGATTGACTTTTCGCCACTGATTGCGTTTTTTGTACTTCAGTTCGGCTCGGAATTCTTGATCGGTCTTTTGACCAGCTTGCAAACATCCTTGTAGTTTGAAAAGCTTAAGTTTTTAAGCATCAAGCGTAAATTGTTTGGCAGACTTAGCTGCCTGCAACTAAATTTTAGATTTGACATTTTTAGATGAACTCCCCAGTTGAAAAGCTGGGGAGTTCATCGTACATTAGAAATGAGAAATTGCCAGCCACTCAACAATCTCAAATCTCAAATCTCAAATCTCAAATCTCAAACTGCTTCGCGGTTTCACGGGCAGCTAACCCCAAATCTCTTTCTCAGCAATCTAAAATCTCAAAGAGTTTCGTTAGCGGCGAACCACGCCAGTAAAACCTGTAGCTTTAAATTGCTTGAGCTTCAAAGGTGTTCGTTGATTGGCGGCAACCGAAATTCTGAGCTGAAAATCGCTAACTCCGGGAGGAACTTCTTCTATAGAACCCAAGCGAGTGCGATTTTGCATCACCGGATTGTCGTCGGCATCATAAATTCGGCCAAAAATATCGGCATTGACAACTGGTTTGCCGGTGCTATTTTCAGCTTTCCCAGTAATCAAAAAGCAGGTAGCTTCCATAGAACTGCCGCTGGTGACTGTTCCTTCTCCCATTTCGGCAGGACATTCGCGATAAGAAAGGTCGGAAAGTTTAATCTGCGTCAGAGCCCAAGCAGGTGGAGTGAATACCAAACTAAAAATTCCGATTAGGCAAGTAGCAAAAAAAAGGCTGATAGCTCGAAATTTCATAAATGGCGGGGCAAGTATATTTTAATTCTCAGCTTAGCGCGAATTCAGCCTCAAATTTCTACTTATAGGAATTCGGAAAACTACAGCTACTTTTTGAAGAAATGGCATTAGTCTAGACCTAAATGCTGTCGCAAGGCTTGGCGCATCACATCGACTGGGACGGATTCTTTATCCAGCCAAATTTTTAAGGCGGCTGCTCCTTGTTGAACTAGCATTTCGAGTCCGTCAATAGCTCGCGCTCCCCGAAGATGTGCATCTTTGAGAAACTGCGTAGGATTAGGGGTGTAAATTAAATCATAGACGATCGCACCTGCTGAAATTCGATCGATCTCACCCTCCCCAATCGGCGACTTTTCCCCCTGCGGATACATCCCCACAGGGGTCGTGTTCACCAGCAAATCTGCCTGCGAGATTAACATTGACAAATTTTCCCAAGTATGGACCTGCAAATTCTGCACGGGCATCGGAGAATTGACCCAACTCTGCTTAAATTCCGCTAAATTTTGTTCGCTGCGGCCGACAACGTGAATCTCTGCATATCCCAATTGAGCGCATCCAGCCACAACAGCTCTCGCCGCCCCGCCATTCCCCAAAATTACCGCTACTTTCTGACTCCAATCGGAACCCCCCCTAGCCCCCCCTTGGTAAGGGGGGGGACAGGATTCAACAGCCCCCCCTTGGTAAGGGGGGGGACAGGATTCAACAGCCGTATTGCCCCTTTCTAACGGAGAAATCGCGTCTTTAGCCCCCCCTTGGTAAGGGGGGGTTGGGGGGGTTTGCAGCGGCGCGAGAAAGCCTTCAACGTCAGTATTTGTGCCGCACCAACCTTTGTCAGTCAGGTATACGGTATTGACTGCGCCGATCGAGCGCGCGATCGGGGAAACTTCCGACAGCAGCGGTAAGATTGCTTGTTTGTGCGGAATCGTGATGCTAAATCCCCGAACGCCGATGGCCGCAAATCCTGCAAGAGCAGCTTTTAAATCCCCTGGTTTTACCGGAAACGGCAGGTAAACAAAATCGACTCCCAAGTGGGAAATAGCAGCATTGTGCATCGCCGGCGACAGAGAATGTTCGACGGGATGGCCAATTACTCCCAACAGTTTAGTAGTGCCTTTAATCATTTTTGTTAGTTGAGTGTTGACAGTTGACTGTTAACGGTTGACTGTTGTGAGTTTTCATACCAGATCCTGCTACAATAACGCCCTTATTCTTTAGTCCCCCTCTGCTGGGACTTCGTTTGACTCTCGACAGCGATTTCAATCGTCAACTGTCAACTGTCAACTGTTAACTGTTTCCCGAAACTCTTTGGCGTCAGCCAAAATCGGATTGACATCAAACCAGTAATCCTCGCCGTAACGGTATTCAAACACCCAGAGACTACGCAGCAAGATTTGGTATTTAGTTTCCCCACTCACAGTTTTGGTAGCGGATACTTGGCGCAGCAATTGCCACTCATCAGGTTCGATCGCCAAAGTAAGCTGGTGGCGGCGCTGGACGATCACATTTTCCAAAGTTTCCCGCGACAGAGGAGGGTCTTGTTTCTGCAGACAGCCATACAGTAGTTGCAGCAAATTGCGGACATGACCCCCGCTAACTCGACAGAGGCGATCGAGAGTTTCCGCAGAGTCGAAAACTTTGCCAACCAAAGTATTGCGCTGCCAAGGGTGCACCGTCGGAAAAGCCCGCGCCAGAACCATCTGTCGCAGCAATTCCACACCCTCAGAGCACTCTGAACCGTCACTCAACTGCACCGGCACCATCGGCAAAACCTTCGGATCTACCCCAAATCGATTGGTCAACTGGCCCAAATCGTTAGAAAAAATCAGCACCAAAGGAATTGTATACACGACGTGGCAATTTAGTCTTGCCAACTGTTCGCCGCGATCGACAAACAGGTATTCCGGCTGAAGCCGCCCCGTCGGTTTCGCGCACAGGTGTATGCGATCGAGATTGTCGATAATTACTACAAGTCCCTGTTTTCCCTGGCGTTTCAGTTCTTGATTTGCCGGCTCCAGCAACTCCTTATTCAGTGCATCTAAAATTACATTAGTTCGCGGCTCCAAATATTGCCTCAACTCCGATCGCAGATTCGGAGCATCTTTCGCCTTAGCAGTAATTTTGCCAATTCCCAACGCCAGAGAAAACTCTCCCTCCGTGCTGGCATTTATTTCCCCAAAACCAGGGACATTAGCTTCAGCCCTCAAGTCTATTTGAGTTTGAAAAACATCAGCAACCCCTTTAAGCAAAGCTTTAAAACCCGTCGGTTGCAGCTTGATTTTCATTTTCTCGATGCTTTCGCTCACCTGACGAGCAACGCTCAACAAAATATCAGTGATATCGACATCTGCCATGTCTAAGTCTTTACTCGACTCAAAGTAAACAACATGAAATCCTTGTTGCTGCAATTGAGCTTGCAGCCGCAGCAATTCTGTTGATTTACCAGAGCCGATGTGACCGGTGAATAATTGACAGGTAGGTGCATCGGGGGACAGGCGGCTGATGGTCCGCTCCAATTGTTCGACGATTGTGCCGCCCCGCACTGAAGAAAAATCGATATAGTATTGTCGGTCTTCTTGATTTGCTACTGCCAGGGTGTAGCTGGGATTGCAGGCGCTATAAAATTTCTGTAAATTTAGTTCCATACCCTGTTCGCTCAAAACTACATTATGCCCTAATAGCTTATTCGTTTTGCTATGGTAATAATCAGCACAAATTATCAACTTACAGCAGATTCCACGCAAATAGAGTACACCTTAATCCCAAACACTTACCAAAATGGTTGACAAACCCTTGCAACCGTACTCCATAAACCTGGAAATTGCTGTATTTTGATGTTTTCTGCGACGCTCAATATCTTGATGCGTCCCTAAACCAGCACTCCGAAATTATACTTAATTTTTGCGTAATGGGAATCAATAGAACCAACTAATACTCATCACTAAGTAATTCATCTGCCTACAGCGAGCGCGACTTTTTTGACATCACAGACGAAAATTGGGCAGTAATGTTCTCGGATCAAAGTGGCTATTCGAGTACAGTTAGCCGAAGCAGCAAAAACAGATAGTAATGAGGTATCCAGAAACCAGGTTTTTTAAATAATACCTTCGCCATTTCTACAGGAGGTTGGGTTCTTGTGGAGCGAAACCAACAACAGATTTTAGATTGGCAATTTGAGATTTTAAAGTGGAGCAAAAACCTCCAATCTCAAATCTCAAATTGATGGCGTTGTGTACGAGTGCTTCAAACCAACCTACTTTCTTAGAGCATTCTGACTTAGGCACGAAGGTGTCGTTTAAGAAACCCGGTTTCTCTGTGTGATATTTTTTTGGGAGCTACTTATTTTTAATCGATTCTACCATTTTGCGACCGACACCTGCTACCGAAGCGGGGTTTCGGGCTGTGGCGAGGCTCTCCCTGGCAACAGACGAAACTTGAAAACCTGGTTTCTTAGCAAACTCTCTCTTTCCTCACTCTGCGCCCTCTGCGCCCTCTGCGGTTAAAAAAACTCCAAATTATACAAAAAAAGGGCTGGTAACTACACCAGCCCTTCAACTAATTTTAGACGTTAAATTAGCAGTAATCTAACATCTAAAACCTCAAATCAATCTAGCTTCTGTCAATAGCAGCTACTGGCTCAAAGCTCGGAACCACCAACTCATCATTCTGCTTAGTGAGTTGATTGTACAGCCTTTCGGTATTCGGGAAATTCGCAGCAGGCAGAGTCGGGAAGCGACGGTAAGGAACAGTATCCTCACCAAAAGCCTCAGCATATTCAACGCTGTTCAACATCGCGTTGATAAAGCCCTTAATGCCTTTGCTTGCCAAGATTTGGTTGTACGTCCGAATCTCCGCTTGATTGCGGGGAGCGCGGCCCAAGAAGTGCTTGGTTCCCAACTCAATCACCTTAGTATTGGGATAAGGTGCGTAGAACTGTTTGACGTACAGCGACGAGCAGCCCAAAGCCTCAATGAATTCCTTGAGATTGATTTCCTTGTTGCCCAGTTTGCTTTCCAGTGCCGTGAATTCATTCTTCACAACATAGGGGTTGATGTCGCGCTCAAAAATTTGACGGTAAGCAGCTTGAATTAAAGTTTTCAAAGCTACTTTGTCCGAAGTATTCGTCAGCTTGAACACCTTAGTTTGTTCGCGCCGCTTGCTGACACCTTGAGCGAGGCTATTTTGTAACTCGAAACCGCCCCGATCGAGCGCAGTGCCGAGTTCGATAAACCGAGGAGTTTCGGGCGTTTGAGCTTGGACATTTTGCTCAGCGACGGAACCCGATCGCATCGTCCGCATCGACAAACCGCCGGGAGTTACATAGCGCTCGTAGGGCACTGTATCTTCCCCGAAAGCTTCGTTGTACTCCATGCTGTCCATGATGCTATCGACCAGCGCGTAGAAACCCTTCTTGGCGCAAATGTCAAAGTAAGCGTTCATTTCCTGGCGGCCGTAGGTAGGGCGTCCCAGGAGTCGGCGGTGAATGTACTCGATCGCCTTACAAACGTAGAGCTTGCTCCAGTACATATTGCGGAACACGTCAGACTTCGCCAACATCCGAATAAACTCGCGCATCGGAATCTCGCCGTTTTCCAGCTTAATTTCCGCCACCTTTTGGCGCTGGCCGTCGAACACGTCGCGACCGAACACTTGCAGGTAAGCTGCCCGAATCACCGCTTGGGTGGAACTTTCGGTATATTTGACACTGGAAGCATTGCTGTAGCTGCTGGAGGCACCGCGGGCAGTTTTCTTGGAAGCAACATAGTTGCTCGGTAACTGGTCTAATTTAAAGACCTTGGGGCCCAGAGAACCAGGAGCAGCACCGCGAGCCGCCGGATTGCTCAACTGATTGTCAATCCCCGCACCTTGACGGATCAGGATGCGGCGAGTGTCTTTTCCGAAGGGAGCTGGACGGCTCTTGGGGTTGCGAGTTTCTTTCGGGAAAATCGCGCCGAACTGAATTTCTAAGGGGTCATTACCAACACCGTAAACGTGCTGGTCTGGCAGAGGCTGGTTGTAGCCGGCAAACAAGGTGATGAACTGAGGAACCTTGCGGAACGGAGCGCTGAAATTGAACAAATCAATTTGCGGGCCCCAGTTGCGGCACTCCTGAGCTTCTTGGCCCAAACCGCGCAGGTAAGGCACTGTTTCTTCGCCGAAGTAATCGGAATATTCTTGCGAATAAACCATCGCGTCTACGAGGGCTGGCAGGCCACCTTTGCTGACGATCGCAAAATACTTGCTAAATTCCTCCCGCGAGCTCAAACCGCGACCTAGGAAGTGACGGGCGGCAAGTTCTACAGCACGGCTGTTGACAAACGGCTCGTAGAATTGCTGACGGTACAGAGGAGATTTGCCAAGGCGGCGAATAAACTCTTTCATCGAGATTTCGCCATTTTTGACCTTGGATTCCAAGTCAGAAATGCTTTGGCTGTATGCGCGGCTAATGTCGCGCTCGAATACTTGGCGGTAAGCTGCTTTGATTACTTCTAACTTTTCAGCCGAAGACAGACCGGTTTTCATGACGAATTTCGATCGCCGCTCGGCTGCGTTGAAGTAGATTTGAGGCAGTTGCAGACCTTGCTGGTCGTTGCTTTCGCGCTGCCGCACCTTGTCTGAAGGTGTGGGAGCTTTGAATTCGGTAATTGCTACGTCGAAATACTGTCCGACGATCGCACTTGCCTCTGCATTGTTTCTGAAATAGCCCAAAGATGCTGCCTTCATTTCCTGCATTGCCACAATTGTGGCCGCCGAAGAGCAAGCATTTTCGATGATTTCCCGCAATCCGCGCACGTTCACCGAAATAATGTTCGGGTCGCCAGCTACGATCGCGTAGGTGATGTAGCGCAAAAACCAGCTCAAATCCCGCAGAGATTTGGTCATGTTGCCCGGGCCGTAGCGCGAGACATTGATCGGCTGAAATCCTGCAGGGATTGGGCCGCTGTAGCCGCCACCGTTGCCAGAAAATAGATTTCCTAGCCCCAAGAAACCGCCGCCACCGCCGTTGCCGCCGCCTGCGCGACTTTCAACGTAGGTAACATTTCCCAGTTTCATGCCTTCAGAGACATTCGCTGAACCGCCGCGAGCCGCGCCTGCTACAGCCATCGCAGGTTCTTGTGGTCTTTCCAAAAATGCCAGCGGGGAACCGCCGGTAAAAATCCGGTTGGCTGCGCGGGATACTATCAGTTCCGAGTTTTGGGTCAGCGTCGCAGAGATATCGATCCGAAGAGCCCCGGAACTGAAATAACTTGCCAGTTCGCTGAGTTCGCCCCGCTGTAGAAAGCGGTCTTGCTGTTCTGCTTGCGAAATAGTTGCGACCGGTACAGTTTGATATAGTTGCGGACGCGCAACCGAGCTTCCACCACTTGCCTTTACAGTCATTAGACTCCTTAGCTCCCTATCCAAATAGTTGCAGCATTTAACCAGACTAACCTTGCCTTCTGATGCAGGTCAAAGTAGGTATTTTTGCTTTGTTTACTTTTTGCCTTTACCTGTCACGAGGTTCGGGCGCGCTTACTTTCTTAGATTAAAATGTTTTGGTTTCATCTTTCTGCCTGCGGGGAAATGTCCGATCCGAAGGCAGGCACGGGGTACTCCCTCCGCTGCACTCCGCCGGTATACCCGTGGAAAAAAAAGACTCGGCAGGAGAGTTGCCTTTGGGCGATCGCAGCCAGTGCCTTGAATTAAAGGAAAAGAAAATCAAAAATTTTCTTCTGCCTGTTTCGGGGCTTTTGACTTTCTGCTGAAAGACGCCTCCGCTTTACCCGACAGTTCAGCGGTGGGTTATTGACAGTCCTTGTTTGTTAAAAAGCCTGTCGAGATTTATTGTATAGATTTAAGAGAGCTTATATGAGAAAAAATGATAAGTTTTATTACGCAGAAGCTGTCAGGGCTTGGCTATCAGGGATTAGTCGATCGCCCGATCCCTCTGTTTCAGGCTGGCCCAACTATCGCGCAGCGACACTTTTGTTGCCAGTAACGCAGCCACAGAAGTGCATGGCCTAGCGCTGTTACCCCGTAGCTACTGACAACCAATCTCAAAACCCACGCACTATTACCTCACCTATGGATACTACGCCTGATATCAGCGCTGCCGTGCGGCGGCTTTACGATACTTTCCCTTTCCCGCCCGATCCTTTGTCAGATGAACCGCCCCCAGGGTACAACTGGCGCTGGAGTTGGCCTGATGCTTACAATTTTTGCACCGGCCAAAAGCCGCCAAAACTCGATATTCGGATTTTAGATGCTGGCTGCGGCACTGGTTCGAGCACCGATTATCTGATTCACCTCAATCCTGAAGCTTCGGTGACGGCGATCGACCTGAGTGAAGGTGCTTTGAAGGTAGCACAAGAACGCTGTCGGCGATCCTCTTCGAGGGCTTCGCTAACGGGAGCGCGAGAATCTGATTTCCGCCACCTCAGCTTGTACGATGCGGCCGAGTTAGAGGGCGAGTTTGATTTGATTAACTGCGTGGGCGTGCTGCACCACTTACCCGATCCGATCCGGGGCATTCAAGCGCTGGCGGCGAAGTTGGCGGAGGGCGGTTTGATGCACATTTTTGTGTATGCTGAGCTCGGACGCTGGGAAATTCAACTGATGCAAAGGGCGATCGGACTTCTCCAAGGCCCGCAAAAAGGTGACTATCCCGATGGTGTGAAAGTCGGTCGTCAAATCTTTGCTTCTTTACCAGAAAACAACCGTCTTGTCAAGTACGAAAAACAGCGTTGGGCAGGAGAAAATCAGCGAGATGAATGTTTTGCTGATATGTACGTTCACCCGCAGGAAATTGACTACAATATCGAGACTTTGTTCGAGTTAATTGATGCTTCGGGATTGGAATTTATCGGTTTCTCAAATCCGGGATATTGGCAGTTAGAAAGACTTTTGGGTAAAGCGCCGGAATTGATAGAAAGAGCTCAGGGTTTGACGGAACGGGAGCTTTATCGATTAATTGAATTGTTGGATACGGAAATCACTCATTACGAGTTTTTCTTGGGCAAAAAGCCTGTTAATAAAATTGATTGGTCGGACGATAAGGTACTTTTGGCGGCCATTCCAGAGTTGAGTGGTTGTATGCACGGTTGGCCGAGTCAACAAGTGTTTGATTGCAATTACCAATTGGTCAATTTGTCTAGTGCGGAATTTGAGTTTTTGCAAGGTTGTGCACCCCCCCCAGCCCCCCCTTATCAAGGGGGGGAGAAAGAGGGAACCTCGCTTGGGCAAGGTAAAGGTGGGAAGAGTGTTGGGGAGATTTTGGCGGATGTGGAGATGGGATTGGATGAAGTGCGATCGATCTTGTCAAAACAGCTAATTTTGCTAACACCGTGCGATCGGATATAACAATCGACAACAGGGGAATTGAGGACACGGCAATGCCGTTTCCCTACCCCAAAATAATCGATCGATCCCCCTGGCAACAGATGTAACCATCGCCAGATTAACTGTAGGGAAACGGCACTGCCGTCTCCTGATTGTGGGAAACTTCCCGTAAAATCCAAAATCCCAAATGGATTGACACAGGCCCCCGTCTGCGGCTACGCTTTGAAGTTAGAGGTTGCTTTGCTTGTAGAGGAAGTAGCCCGCGTCGCCCAAAAATCTAGTTGCACTGCCCAAAGCTGCTGGTAACAGCAATGGACAGCTCACCGCCAAACTGGGACTAGCAGTCTGGAGGCTAACGGAGTATCTTAACATCCTCTGTAGCCGCCCTGCTATGTGTTGAAAAGCGGGGCGGCTGGGTTTTTGGGTTTTTCTAGAAAACCCAAAACCAGGAGAACATAATTATGTCACAGGAATTCTTGCCTGACGACAACAAATTTGCACGACCAAATGACGACTCAACAGCAGAATCGGAACAGGATGTGGTTTGTGTAACGGTGACAGGTTCGCCCAAGGGTGTCAGGGAAACCATACTCACCTTGTACCGCCTGGGATTTGCCCAAGTGGGCGATTGGAGTCCCCTGCAACGTGCAGCTAATCCGAACCAAGTGATGAGTGTGCTGATTCGCCGTCGGAAGCGCAAAGCGTAGGTGTTTGCTTGTTCCCAGGCTAGAGCTTGGGAACACATTCCATGAGCATCTGCCTCGTGTTTTTGTTTTTATCCGTTAGCGAGGCAGAGCCTCTGGATCTCGGTTCCCAGGCTAGAGCCTGGGAACCAGTTAAGAAGACCAACAAATATCAGGCACGTTACTTTACAAATCAGGATAAGAGCATATCCTAATTTAGAGGCTGAAACATCTATAAAAAAAGCTAGGCGGGGAAACTTTAAAGAAGGAAAACAAAATGCGTTCATATAATGTCGAAAATGTTGAGGCTTTGATTAAATCCATAACTGAATTGTTATTTCAATTGGATGGAATCGCCAATCAAATCTCATCAGAACTTGATAATGATAACCGATCTTTGACGGATATAAGAAGAACTGCTGTTAAAGATATTGCAACTACAATGGGAATTCTCCAGTTGCAATACATTTATGTGGCTGAGTGCCTTCTTCATTACAAATGGTGGGATGAGCATGATGGGTTCACGAATCTTACACCTACGCAAAAAATGGAAAACGCTTCTAGATATGCTGACCACATAGCATTCTCAGCTTTTCATCAAGCTTATTCAATATACGAAGGATGTTTGAGGCAAATTCATCATTCATTAGACCCCGTTGGACTGAATGAATCTACTGAGGGGATATACAAAATATTTGACGCACTAATTACCAAATTCGGACTTTCTATTGATGTGTCCAAATTTAAGGAATTACACATTTTCCTTGGATTGATAAGAAACACGATACACAATAACGGATGTTATCGCTACGTTAAAGAACCAATAAAGGAAGTAATTTATAAAGGAACTAACTACCGTTTTGAACATCTCAAACCTGTATTATTTCTTTACCCTGAAATGATCTATCATATAATCTACGATATTGGTATTATGCTTGCCATCTTTATTCGTGACCCTATTGTTATGGCATTAACAGACGCGAGAAACCCATATAGAGATAATTTGTTTTCGTAGCAGACACCTAAGAAGCCCACTGAAACCAACTGCGGGCAAGATGATTACCCAAATACCAACCATTAACCCACTAGACTCCAACTCTGGCGGGTTTTCTGTGTCTATACCGCTCTCACCGCGCTCTCACCTCATCCAGTTTTTAAAAAAGCAATAGGTTGCAACGTGCGAGTGTGACGCAAAAAAGCTAGACCGCCACCGCTCCAATCCGATCGCTCCGACAGTGGCAACCTTGCCAGACGTTAGACCCACGCTAGACCCGCAAACTTTGCCTGTGATGCAACTCTGCCAGCCTTGCCACTGCCACAGGTGGAATCATCCCAAAACCCGCTAGACCCCGCCAGATGGTGCATTTTGTAGCCTTGCTTGTGGTGTCGGGGCGATCGACTTGACACGGGGCGATCGGACTGCCGTCAATTTTGGAGTCTTATTGGTGGAAAACCCTACTAAATTCGGCAGACATCAAAGCCTGTCTTGCTTTTGCCGCAGACCATGAGAAAACTGATCCGCCTTGGCTACTTTCAACGTCAGGGTTCTTTTTTTTCTCACTACTTGCTCAAACCTGAAATCCTGACCTCAACAAACCAGGATTATTTGCAGTTATAATTACGCTTATTAGTACAAAGTATTGCTTTATGGACTACCACGACATCATCACAATTGAACCGGGAAAACGCAGTGGCAAACCATGTATTCGCGGAATGCGAATCACCGTCTACGACATCTTAGAATATCTCGCCGGTGGCATGACGGAAGCAGAAATTCTGGAAGATTTTTCAGAATTAACTTCGGCAGACATCAAAGCCTGCCTTGCTTTTGCCGCCGATCGTGAGAAAAAGTTATTTGTGGCATCCCTGTGAAACTACTGTTGGACGAAAACCTCTCAGACAGAATTCTTCAGAGAATTATCGGTTTGTATCCCGATTCTGCTCATGTCAAGACCCTAGGACTGACAAATACTGATGATGCAGAAATTTGGGAATATGCAAAGGCAAATGATTTTGTGATTGTTTCCAAAGATTCGGACTTTCATCAACGGAGTTTACTTTACGGTCATCCTCCCAAATTTATTTATCTCCGTGTTGGCAATTGCTCAACATCTAAAATTGTTCAAATTCAGCAAGATAAAATCGACATCATTAGTCAGTTTGGAGATAGAGAAGCCGAGAGTATACTGGTATTGTCCTAGCATGAAACCAAAAAAGCAAAGACTGAGGAGATATCAACTTAAGGATTTTACAGGAGTGAAGAAAATATCCAGCAAGTTAAGCTAATATAAAGTTGTCGATCTCTGCTCAATAATCCACTGAAAATGATGAAAGAAGACAGCATTAACATCGTTGGTTTTCATGGACATATTTACTTCGACGCTGATAATCGCGATGCCGCAGCGCGTGTACGAGAAGGATTGACTCAGTTTGAGGTGCAGCTTGGGCGTTGGCATGACAAACCCATTGGCCCCCACCCCCAAGCAATGTATCAAGTTGCATTTTTACCAGACCAGTTTGGCAAAGTCGTTCCCTGGTTAATGCTGAATCGTGAGGGGCTCAATATTCTCATTCACCCTGAAACAGGCGACGATGTGGCAGACCACACGAAACATTCTTTGTGGCTAGGAGAGAAACTAGAGTTGAATGTCGAATTCCTGCGACCTAGGACAGGCAACGCCAGCTTATGATCTATCCGCGCCCAAGGCGAGGGCGTTACTTCAGACTGACTTATCGCTGATAATAGATAATTAGCCGCCGATTTGAGACATGGTGCGGCTGTAATTTCCTGTATTTACTAATAATAGTTATAATATCCTTAACACATGACTGAATAAATGTATGAAAATTAGAGCAATCATCCATCCCGCAGAAGAAGGTGGCTATTGGGCTGAAGTTCCCGCACTTCCTGGGTGCATTACCGAAGGAGATACTATGGAAGAAGTGATAGCTAATTTAAAAGATGCGATTGAAGGTTGGCTCGATGTTGCTAATAGTCGTGAAGCAATTGCCTCCACAGATAAAATTGTTGAAATTGCTGTATGAAATCTATTTCAGGGAAGCGACTGTGCAAAATAGTAGAGCATAAAGGTTGGGTTTTGAAAAGAGTTACTGGCAGCCATCATATCTATGAAAACGCCGAAATAGAACAAATTTTGTCAATTCCCGTTCACCGGAATCAAGATTTGAAAATTGGAACCTTAAAAGCCTTGATGAAAATAGCCCAGCTATCTGAGGAAGATTTACAAAGTTTGTCTTAAGTATAATGTATTTTGAGAGCGATCGATTTCGGGCAGTTCACCCGCCAATTTGAGACATAGTGCGGCTGTAATTTCCTTGAGTAGTTCCCGAATCTCGCTGTTTGAAATTAATCTCCGGTTTCATCTCTAATATGTGCCGCACTCGATCGCGCAATTCGCCTGTAGACACCCCATTCCGTAAAGCAGTTTTTAAGTCTATTTGCCCCGTTTCGTTCAGCAGACAAGGCCGCAGCCACCCGTCAGCAGACAAACGCATCCGGTTGCAGCGATCGCAAAAACACTCGGACATTTGGCTGATAAATCCTAAAGTGCCCTTCGCCCCCGGAATTTGAAACACATCCGCCGGCCCATTTCCGCGCACTCCCGACTCGGCTAACCCGTATTTATCGTTAATTTGTTGCCGCAATTCGGCTGATGCTACCCAACCTTTATCGCCAAATAAATCCCCATTGCCGATCGGCATAAACTCAATAAATCGAACGTGCCAATTCCGGTTAATTGTTAACGCCGCTAAATCCAATATTTCGCCGTCATTCACACCGGGAATTACCACAACATTCAGCTTCAGCGGGTCGAATCCTGCTTGATAAGCCGCTTGAATTCCCTCCCAAACCTGCATCCACCGCGATCGTCCCCGACTACCAATTATTTTATCAAAAGTCTCCGGTTCCAAGGAATCCAAACTAATATTAATCCGGCGCAAACCAGCATTGTAGAGATTTTCCGCCATTCCCGCCAGCAAAAAGCCATTAG
The DNA here is from genome assembly GCF_036701245.1 of Microcoleus sp. Pol14D4. Taxonomy (NCBI): domain Bacteria; kingdom Bacillati; phylum Cyanobacteriota; class Cyanophyceae; order Oscillatoriales; family Microcoleaceae; genus Microcoleus; species Microcoleus sp. Pol14D4. The sequence goes on along the minus strand of NZ_JAUBQM010000026.1, from coordinate 46,891 downwards.
TTGTCATTGACAAATCTCGCGTTTCCGGCAAAGATGCGATCGACCTTACCAATTCCACCACCCCAGGCCGCAGCAGCGGTTCCCCACCAGTCAAGCGAAACTTGGTAAATCCCACAGGTATAAAAACTTCCCGCAGCAGAGTTAGCAATTCCGAGTGAGTTAACAACTGCTGCTGCAATACATAGTCCAACTCGCTACCTTCCGGCATACAGTAGAGACAGCGGAAGTTGCAGCGGTCTATCAAGCTAATCCGAAGGTAGTCTACGGTATCCATGTCAATAGTTTGTAATATTATTTAATTATAAATGCTGACTCGATTTTCTGCAATTATTGATAGAGAGCAATAAACCTGCATCAAATTCTTTTCACCTTCCCCCTCCTCTCTTACTCTGCGCCCTCTGCGCCCTCTGCGGTTAATAAAAAAAATATCATTCACAACTCAAATAAACTTGCTAAATATATGTTTTTTGAATTTGAAGCTGATTTTGTCGAAGCTTTGCGCTGTATCCCCATGCAGGTACGTCTCAAGTTAGATACTTGTGGCATTAAATTGAAGTTGCAGGATTGGAATCATTTCAACCAAGCAGAACGGCAAAGTCTTGTAGAGTTACCTTGCTTGACAAAAGCAGAAATTATTGATTACCGAGAAAAGCTAAATCAAATATTAATTCAACAGACAGGCAAACCGGGAACTGATTTGGCGGTTGATGAAAATCCCCCGTGGATGGATGCTGCAACAGTACCAGAGTCGGTTTCTGCAAAAGCGCAAGAGCTCGGCGTGACAATTTCTTTGCCACACTGGGCGAGTTTGCAGCCGCTACAGCGATTTGCTTTGATTAAGCTTAGTCGATCGAGCCACGAGAATAAAAATTTCATCCCGGCGCTTCAAGAGTTTAAGGTTATTGAATGAGATCGAATTTGAATTAACTCTTGTAGGGCGCAGAGGCAGACAAGGGAGAGTTAACTCATCGATTCGCGCGATCGTCCTCTGTACCCTCTCACTAAGTGAGACTTACTTAGTGAGAGGCAAGAGAACAATATGTAAAAAAGTGTTATCGGGCGGTGGAAGATTTAGGGTAAGGTCGATCGGACATTTAACGGGTTGAGGTTTCAGAAGTGGCCAGAACCAAATTCCGAAAAGATGATTAATTTTATTTTAAGTATTGTTACCGCAGCGTGGTATGATTTTTCTGAGTTTGCAAAGCACTCGCCTGCTACCTGCATTAGTTTCTGAGCTTCGTGAACACGCAAAACACACCCACCGAACCCGCAGCAGCAAACGAGGATATTCCTCAAGCTGGCACAGTCTCGACAGTTTCGACAGCTTCGTCCGAGACTGGCAATCCCATGCAAGACTTTTATCGCCTCCAACAAGAGTTGTTGGCGTACACCCTTGCTTTTACGGCGATTATTTTTATCTCCGTTTGGATTTTTTACTCCCTCAACATTGCCCTGAATTATTTGCTTGGGGCGAGCACAGGTGTGGTTTACTTAAAGATGTTGGCTAGAGACGTTGAACGAATCGGCAGCCAAAATCAACGCATCAGCAAGACACGGCTCGGTGTGTTTTTAGCGGTGATGATAGTAGGAACACAGTGGAATCAGCTACAGATTTTACCGATATTTTTGGGATTTCTGACTTACAAAGCTGCGCTGTTGGTTTACGTGATCCGAAGTGCATTAGCACTAGACTACAGGTAAGTCAGGCAAGAAGAGCACAACTCAACTCATCGATTTGTATGGGGAAGCCCGTTGAATGGCAATGCTTGACGTTCTAAACACCTTTAATCGTTTCCCCCTCGCCGAATTGGAAGTTGGCCAGCAGTTGTACTGGCAACTCGGCAATCTGAAAGTGCACGGGCAGGTTTTTCTAACCTCGTGGTTTGTAATTGCTGTTTTAGTCGTAGTTTCGATTTTAGGAACCCGCAAAATCCAGCGAATTCCCAGCGGAATGCAAAATTTTATGGAGTATGCGCTGGAATTTATTCGGGACTTGGCTAAAAACCAAATTGGGGAAAAAGAATATCGCCCTTGGGTACCGTTTATTGGTACATTATTTCTGTTCATCTTTGTGTCAAACTGGTCGGGCGCTCTAATTCCTTGGAAGCTAATTAAGCTGCCATCAGGTGAATTGGGAGCTCCTACCGCTGACATCAACACGACGGTAGCATTTGCACTGCTGACTTCTCTAGCATATTTTTATGCAGGTCTCAGCAAAAGCGGCTTGGGGTATTTCGCCCACTATGTTGAACCGGTGCCTTTCATGTTGCCGTTCAAAATCATAGAAGATTTCACTAAGCCTCTGTCCCTAAGTTTCCGTTTGTTTGGCAACATTCTTGCGGACGAATTGGTGGTCGGAGTGCTAGTGTTGCTAGTGCCTTTATTTGTTCCTCTGCCAGTGATGGTTCTGGGACTATTTACGAGTGCAATTCAAGCTTTGATTTTTGCAACCTTAGCCGCAGCCTACATTGGTGAAGCTCTAGAAGGCGGTCACGGCGAAGAACACCACGATTAACTAACGATAAACGGCGAAGAATGAAGGAGGAAAAAGAAAATTTCTGAACTCAAACTTTCTCCCGTTAAGTCGGACAATTCTGTAGACTTTCTGTTCTCAATTTTGTACTTTAGATAAGGAAAATCATCATGAACCCAACAGTTGCTGCCGCTTCCGTAATTGCCGCCGCTTTGGCAGTAGGTTTAGCTGCAATCGGCCCAGGCATCGGTCAAGGTAATGCAGCAGGTCAGGCTGTAGAAGGGATTGCCCGTCAGCCGGAAGCAGAAGGTAAAATTCGCGGCACCTTGCTGTTGAGTTTGGCGTTCATGGAAGCGCTCACAATTTACGGTTTGGTCGTAGCCCTAGTGCTGCTGTTTGCCAACCCCTTCGCATAATAATTGGAAATTTTAGATTTGAGGTTTTGGCGATTCTAATCCAAAATCTCAAATCTAAAATCGATTAAGCGAATTAGATGGAAGCCGTCAAAAAATCATGATGCACTGGACAGTATTACTAGCAGTTGAAGAAGCGGCTAAAGAAGGGGGACTGTTTGATATAGATGCTACGCTGCCTCTGATGGCGGTGCAGTTTTTAATTCTAGTCGCAGTCTTGAATGTAATTTTTTACAAGCCGCTCAGCAAGTCAATTGACGATCGCGCCGATTACATTCGCAACACTCAAGTCTCCGCCCAAGAACGCTTGGCAAAAGCTCAGCAACTAGCGCAGCAGTACGAGCAAAAACTGGGAGAAACTCGCAAACAGTCTCAATCAGTAATTGCTGCTGCTCAAGCTGATGCCCAAAAAATTGGGGCAGCAAAAGTAGCTGAGGCTCAACAAGAAGCTCAAGTCGCGCGAGAAAAGGCTGGGCAAGAAATAGAGCAGCAAAAGCAAGAAGCAATGCGCTCACTAGAACAACAAGTAGACGCGCTCAGCGGCCAAATTCTCGAAAAGCTATTAGGGCAGTCGCTGGCCAAATAGCGAGACCGAAGAGTTTTAGATTTTTGAGGGCATCTCAAATCTAAAATCGCTTCACCAAATCTGCACGCGCAATTATGGAAGAGTATCATGGGGACTGTTTTATTGCTAGCCACAGAAGCTAGCGGCGAAGGTGGTTTCGGTTTAAATTTCGATATTTTAGAAACCAACCTGATTAACCTGGTCATTATTATTGCAGTGCTGTTTTATTTCGGGCGCGGATTTGTAGGTAAAATCCTGACAGAGAGGCGTTCGGCCATCCAAGAGGCAATTCAAGAAGCAGAAAAACGCCAAAAAGATGCAGCAGCAGCTCTAGCAGAGCAACAGCAAAAATTGACTCAAGCGCAAGCAGAAGCGGAACGAATTCGTGCCGCTGCTGAAGAAACTGCCAAGAAAGCAAAAGAAGCAATTCTAGCTCAGGCGGCGCAAGACGTTGAACGGATGAGAGCAACAGCAGGTCAAGAGTTGGAAGCGGAGCGGGAAAGAGCGATCGCCCAACTGCGATCGGCGGTTGTATCTCTGGCATTAGCAAAGGTGGAAAGCCAGCTAAAAACTAGCTTGGACGACAGCGCTCAACACCAATTAATCGATCGCAGCATTGCGTTACTGGGAGGCTAAAACGTGAGTACAGTCAGCACAGAAGTCTTACAGCCTTACGCATCTGCCTTGATGTCACTGGCTCAGTCCAACAATCTATCAGAGAAGTTTGGCGAAGATATTCGTTCCTTGCTGAGCCTGCTAGAAGGTTCGGAAGACTTGCGTCAATTTTTAGGCAATCCGCTGATAAAACCGGATGCTAAAAAAGCCGTGATTCAGCAAATAGCGGGTGAAGAAATGAGCCCCTTGATGCACAGCTTTCTGAAGCTATTAGTAGACAAAGGAAGAATTGTTTTTTTAGAAGGAATTGGCAAACAATACTTGGCAAGGCTCCGAGAACTCAACCAAACAGTATTGGCTGAAGTTACATCGGCAGTCCCGCTTTCAGACGCTCAACAGCAGACAGTTCGCGAGAAAGTGCAGGCGATGACCAGCGCTAGTCAAGTAGAAATTGAAACCAAAATAGACGCAGATTTAATCGGCGGTGTGGTAATCAAAGTAGGCTCTCAAGTAATTGATGCCAGCCTGCGGGGACAATTGCGCCGTCTGGGACTTCGCTTGAATTCCTGATTTAAGGAAGCAGGAGGTTCGGCAACGAGCAATGTACGGGATGTAACGGATAGAAGAAGGAAGAAGGAAGAAAGAACAAGGGAAGAATCAAACAGGAATTAGGAATAAATTAATTTCTGTTTTCGAGCTGTTAGTCCCAAATTCTTACTACCAAATCCCGCTTCTTTCTGGCCGAAAACATCGACTGACAACTGACAAATGACAACTGACAACTGACACATAATAACTAACATGGCAGCAATCAGACCTGACGAAATTAGCAGCATTATTCGCCAGCAAATTGAGCAGTACGACCAAGACGTAAAAGTCTCTAATGTCGGTACTGTTCTGCAAGTAGGCGACGGCATTGCTCGGATTTATGGCTTGGATAAAGCCATGTCTGGGGAATTGCTAGAATTTGCCGACGGCACCGTGGGCATTGCACTGAACCTCGAACAAGATAACGTGGGTGCAGTGTTGATGGGCCAAGGCCTCGGCATTCAAGAAGGTTCGGCAGTTACTGCTACTGGCAGAATTGCTGAAGTCCCCGTTGGTGAAGCAATGTTGGGACGGGTAGTTGATGCTTTGGCCCGTCCGATTGACGGCAAAGGAGAAATTAAAACTACTGAATCTCGCTTGATTGAATCTCCGGCACCGGGGATTGTTTCTCGCCGTTCTGTTTACGAACCGATGCAAACAGGAATTACCGCTATTGATGCGATGATTCCGGTGGGAAGAGGACAGCGGGAACTGATTATCGGTGACAGACAAACCGGTAAAACTGCGATCGCGATCGACACAATCATCAACCAAAAATCGGAAAACGTGATCTGCGTTTACGTGGCGATCGGTCAAAAAGCTTCTACAGTAGCTAACATCGTCAACGTCCTGCAAGAAAAGGGCGCGATGGACTACACGATCGTAGTAGCAGCCAACGCTAGCGACCCCGCAACCCTGCAATACTTGGCCCCCTACACAGGTGCTAGCTTAGCCGAGTATTTCATGTACAAAGGCAAGCACACTTTGGTCATTTACGATGACCTTTCCAAACAAGCACAAGCTTACCGCCAAATGTCTCTGTTGCTGCGCCGTCCTCCCGGTCGCGAAGCTTATCCCGGAGACGTGTTTTACCTGCACTCTCGCTTGCTAGAACGCGCTGCTAAATTGAGCGACGATTTAGGCGAAGGCAGCATGACTGCTTTGCCAATTATCGAAACCCAAGCTGGTGACGTTTCTGCTTACATTCCGACGAACGTAATTTCGATTACCGACGGTCAAATCTTCCTTTCTTCTGACTTGTTTAACGCTGGTTTGCGTCCGGCAGTAAACCCCGGTATTTCGGTATCGCGGGTAGGTTCGGCGGCTCAAACTAAGGCGATGAAAAAAGTAGCCGGTAAGGTGAAACTGGAATTGGCGCAGTTTGAAGAACTGGCAGCATTTTCTCAGTTTGCTTCTGACTTGGATAAAGCTACTCAGAATCAATTGTCGCGCGGTCAGCGCTTGCGGGAACTGTTGAAACAGCCCCAAAGTTCGCCTCTGCCGATGAACGAACAAGTGGCTGTAATATATGCCGGTATTAACGGCTATATGGATGACATTCCTGTGGAAAAAGTCAGCAAGTTTACTGTTGGTTTGCGCGACTATTTGCGGACTAGCAAGCCGAAGTACGGCGAAATTGTTCAAGGCGGAAAAGCCTTGACTGATGAAGCTGAAAAGCTGCTGAAAGAAGGCATCACTGAATACAAGCAAAGTTTTCTAGTTTCTGCGTAGACAAGTAGGAATTTTGAACCGCAGATGAACGCGGATTAACGCAGATAATCTGAAGTTAATCTGCGTTACTCTGCGTTAATCTGCGGTTTTAATTAAGAAGATGCGGGCAAGGATGTAAGGAGAAAGTTATGGCAAATCTGAAAACTATTCGCGATCGCATTAAGTCGGTCAAGAACACTAAAAAGATTACAGAAGCAATGCGCTTGGTGGCCGCTGCAAAGGTGCGCCGCGCTCAAGAACAGGTGACTGCTACTCGACCTTTTGCCGATCGGCTGGCAGAGGTATTGTACGGTTTGGCGGAACGCTTGCAGTTTGAAAACCTGGATTTGCCGCTGCTGAAAAAACGCGAAGTGCGATCGGTGGGACTGTTGGTAGTTTCGGGCGATCGGGGTTTGTGCGGCGGTTACAACAGCAACATCATCAGATATGCGGAAAATCGCGCTAAGGAAATCAAAGCTGAAGGCTTAGACTACAAATACGTGTTGGTAGGACGCAAAGCTACTCAGTATTTCCAGCGCCGCGAACAGCCGATCGATGCTACTTACGCTAACTTGGAACAAATTCCCACAGCACCGGAAGCGGCACAAATTGCTGACGAATTGCTTTCCTTGTTCCTGTCAGGAACTGTGGACAGAGTTGAGCTAATTTACACCAAGTTTGTGTCGCTAATTAGTTCGCGTCCAGTAATTCAAACTTTGCTGCCCCTCGACCCCCAAGGTTTGGAAACTCCCGATGATGAAATCTTCCGCTTGACATCGCAAGGCGGACAGTTTCAAGTATCGCGCGAAAAGGTTGCTGCACCTACTATGAAGAGTTTGCCCCGCGACATGATTTTCGAGCAAGATCCGGCGCAAATTCTGGAGGCTCTTTTGCCCTTGTATTTGAACAACCAATTGCTGCGGGCTTTGCAAGAGTCTGCTGCTAGCGAGTTGGCGGCGCGGATGACGGCGATGAACAATGCTAGTGAGAATGCTAGCGATTTGATCGGTAGTTTGACGCTGACTTATAACAAGGCGCGGCAAGCGGCAATTACTCAGGAAATCCTGGAAGTTTGCGGCGGTGCTGAGGCTTTGAACGGTTAGGTTAGGGTTGACAATTTGTTGATTTTATGGTATGCGTCTGGGGGAACTCAGGCGCTTTTTTTATTTATAAAGTTGTTACAATTGACCACAATGTACTAACAAAGCCAAACTCAAGATTTTTTGCAGAAACCGGGTTTATGAGCGTAAATCATACCTAAATGACTTAAATTAACGCTCTGTAGCGTTTTTCGCGGAAAACGGCATTTATTGCACTCTTGCATTAGTATGCACTAAGGCATATAGTTAAAATAATGCACCTGTATGCAAAAAGCTGGTTTTTAGGCAAACTACATAAAAATGTCAAAATGTATATGTTGTAAAGCCTTGAGCCTGTATGGATGAAAACAAGACTGTGGCTATTAGAGTAGAAATGCCCCCGGAATTGCGGAACCGATTTAAGTCGGCTGTTGCTAGGGACGGTAAAAATATGAGGGATGTTTTGCTTGAATTTATGGAGCAATATGTCGTGAAGGCTGAGCAACCAAAAATAGAAGCAAGTCAAAACCAAAACAACACATAGCTGCTGCGTGCAGCGGTGGAGCGATCGCATACAGGGCAAAACATTTAGTTTTTAAACTGTAAGGGAAGTTTGAAGTGAGGAGCGATCGCGTACCGAATCCAAAGCCAGAAAACGTACACCATGTTACAGATCCCGAACTCTGTGAAAAGATGGGCGAAAAATACCACTGGCGGTTAAAAGAAATCCGAGTGACTCGTAACACCCCCCCTGATGTGGCTTGCGTGTTTGACGGGGAACAAACCTCGTTTCAGGATATGTGGCAAGATTACCAAGATTAAAGGAAAGGGAGGAAAAATGGCAAAAAAAATCTGGATTGTCTACAAAACAGAAAGCATGAGTGCTCCCGGCTGGGAAAAACGTCAGCTTATGCCGAGGGGCGGTCTCACTAATATACTTTGGGAAAATTGGACTTGGGAAGAAAACCCAGAAATTCCTCAAGTAGGGGACAAAACCCGCGATTATGAAAATCTATCTGACCCCGGTAATGGAGTTACCCACGGAAAAGATGGAGATTGGGTAGTTACTCGCGTTCAGCAGTTTTTTGCTTCTGATACTGAGGAGCGAATTGTGGTGTGTTACTGTTCTTACCAACCTGTTACATCTGATTGGGAAGTGCTACAACAAAGCGAGTCTGTCAATCAGATGCTAGCAACTGTCGAATAATATTGACTGGATAATTAGTTCGTAAAAGCGATCGACTATTCCTGCACAATTTCATACAAATCTTCGATCGACAAATCAAAAGTCCTTGCCAACTTGTGCAAGGCTGTCACATCAACTGTTGCTAATCCTGGCGATCGGGCATAGGTTCTGAGCGTGCTGTAGACTACTCCCGATCGCTCTGAAACTTCTTTCAGCGTCCAGCCCTTCTCGGCAGCGAATTCTCGCACCCGCAACTTAATTAATCCCATAACCTCTTGACAAGTGACTAATATAAGTCATAGAGTTATAATGTAAAAAGCGATCGCCCCAACGTCTGGAAAACTTAAAGACGATCGCCTATCCAAATTCAATCCCTTTACAAAAGTTTGTACTCTTTACAAAGGATTTGCTTAACATCATGTTAACAAAATTTTCGCGAAAATCAACCCCCAGACACAGATTGAGCCGGTTTGTGACGAAAGAGGCGATCGCGCGGCTGCTGAAAATCAAGGTAGAACAAATATATCGCTTCGAGTGCTGGGCGCATATCCTGTACGTGCACGCCAAAGGCATGAGTCGGTTTGTCAGTTATGCCGACTTTCCGCCTGTTTTGGGAGTGGAATCGCCCTCTGGTTTAGATTTTGGTTATTGGAAGCGCCGTTGGGCGAGTCAGAAACAGAGACACGCGCCGGATTTTTGGGTGGATTTCTATGCGGATAGATTTCATAAAGCTGTTTCTGTTTCTGAATTGTTCGAGTGGGGAAATTTGGTGGGGGTGATTAAATTGATGTTGGGGGCGATCGGGCTGGAGTCGCTGCGAAACGTTTATGCACAAGAAAAATCTCTGCTGGAACATTTTTAAATTATGACTAAAACACGGGTGATTAGAAACCGGGTTTTTTTGCAAAAATACGGCACCCCAGCCTTTAACTAAGTGAAAAACCCGGTTTCTTTGCTGTGCGTAACTCTCATAAATCCGATCTCTGCCACAAATACTCAAAAATTGGTTCAAGCTCGACTGCAACAGTTATAATTTCTCCATGCGTTTCCCTCTCTATCCCTTGTTAAGCCTATGAGTAACCTTTCAAACATCCCAGGCGATCGCGGGAATTACAGGCTAAGTCCGCTCAGTCTGCGGTTATGCGTTTGGTGGGGTTCCCGCCGTCGGAGTCGAAGCAGGCTTTGATTGAGTTGGCTGATTATGTTTTTAGTCAACTTTATTAGGTGCGATCGGGCCGTTTTAGGGAAGATAATCAAATGGTGGTTTACATCTTACCTAAAAAGTTTTATATCAATTAATTGGAGGTATTTAGGATGAATTATCAGTTTTTGTGCGACTACCCTGAAAACTTAGAAAATAAAATCAATATTTTATTAGCTTCTAAACAATTTTATTGGAGTGAAATTTATATTTTTTCTGCTTTTTTTGATGATGCTGGGGTGACCAAAGTAAAACAAATTCTTTCAGACGATTCTTTAACAGAAGATGCGAAAGTTGTGATTGCCATCGGCAGCAAAAACTTCTTTAATGAGATTAAAAATATTAAAGAAATATTAGATTTTATCAAATTAGAAAAATCAAAAAAACTTAAGAATAAATCTGTTCATTTTATATGCCCTAAGAATAACTTTCATATCAAAGCCTATTGTTTTTTAGGTCGGAGTCGGAATGTGAAGATAAAAGCTGACATTCAGATAGGTGTTTCGATCATAGGGTCATCTAATCTAACTCGGCCAGGTCTTAAATGTGAGGGAGAATTATGTATTAGTATCCACAAATTCAACTTAACAAAAACATTAATTGCTCGTTTGTCTAAGATATATATTGATTCTAATGAATATGATTTATGGGGAAAAATAATTAACGAGTACAAGAACAATCAATATAATTCATGGGTAAAAATAATTAAGGAATTTGACGAAAAAATTAATAAATATAATGGAGAGTCTTCTGAAAATCAAAATGAAGATCCCCAACCTCTCGTTAAAGCAGAATCTAAGTATGTTCAAGATCAAGCACCGATAACCAGCACACCAGGAAAGGGTAAATTCATTAAACTAGGTGTCATGACTGATAGTGTTCTTCGTGCCCAGGCAACTAATCTCGCTAATGATAGTGAGAATATAGATTGTTTTCACTCGTCACCCTCAACTATAGAGCAAGCGAAAGACGATTTTCCCGAAGGTTCTTTATGCCTATTACTAACGGAAAACAAAATACTCGAGATTGTTGAAATCAGGGATTACGAGGATAACAAACAACAGACACAAGGATGTTTTATAATATTCAAGTTTAAGGTGAAGGCGTTTTCTTATGATGATATTCGTGAAATCCTTGATAACGAAGAAGAGTATAAAAAGATAAAAAGAGCTGAAGAAGAGTATGAGGAATATATAAAAACAACGAATCAATACCCTGAATTAGAGTATGCAACTCTAAATATGTTTGAAGAAAAAGTTCAGGAATATCAGAACATGCTCGCGGATCCGAATTATAAAAAAGGGCTAGAAAAAGGTGAGGAGAAGATGCAATCAAAAATTGACGGACTATTAAAAGAAATAGAAAAAATTGATGCTCCTAGTTTAAAGGAAAGGCTAAAAAAACTCCTTTAATCCATTTAATGCGCGATCATTGTGTTCTCAATGCCAACTGAATTTTACAATGGTGATGGGATAAAATTATCGTCTTTATCGGCCATAATAGTAATAGCAGGCTTCTTGCAAAAGTGCCATTAAATGTCATAAAATCAAAGAAAATTTATTGTTTCAGAGTTTATACTTATCTTAAGTCTTTGCTAAAAGTTTAAGTAACTTCTTTGCTGGTAAGCCTGTAAGATGGCATATTGAAGGAACTAGAGATAGTGTGAGTATTAGGGTAATAGTAGAACCTGATGGGAGAGGAATCATTAAAGCCTTCCCTACTAACCTACCCAAAAATCCCTAGAAATATTGTCAGGAGCAAAACAAATGTTTGACAAGAAAATTGTAGAAAGTAAACTCAATGAAATCATTAATGTCGTGAAACCACAACTGTCAGATACTCAAATATAATTTTTGGTTTCACATCTTCATGCGGGCGAGTGGAATTTAGCGTTAGAGACTTTGTGCGATATTCTCATTGAAGAAGAAATTACCATAGATTTAAAGGCTTATGAACTATTGCAAGAAGTGGGAAATATCTTGAACATGGAACGAGAAACTTGGGAAATGTTAAAAGTCCTAGTAAATGCTTAATATCGGTAATGAGAATACTCGACTGGCTATAATAGTATCAGCGAATATGCAAAAGCGAGGAAATAACTATGGTCACTGCTACTGCTGCACAGAAGAATTTTACTTTAGAAGACTTCATGGCCAATCCCCCCGACAACATGGAATGGGTGGACGGACAACTCGTGGAGAAAAATGGAGCCACGCTCAAGCATGGTAAAATTCAATCAAGCCTGGGTTGTGCTTGGTCAAATTACATGATTTCCAGCAAACAAGGAGGAGAAGTTTATATTTCACCACCTTGCCGCACCAACCGACAAATTCGCCGCCCCGATGTCGCTTATCTCACACCCGAATTAGTTGCACAATTTGGCAATCTTGCCACTTTACCCCAAAGTTTCCCTTTAATTGCCGAAATAGTTTCACCCACCGATATAGCTGAAGATGTCTTTCTCAAAGCACAGGAATATTTAGAATTTAGCTCTCAGGAAGTCTGGTTAGTTTTTCCCGAAAGTCGTTTAATATTCGTGATGACTCAAAATCAAATATTGACATTTCGATCCGGCGATACCGCCAGCACCCAACAAATCCTCATAGGTTTTAGCATCGAGGTCGATCGATTGCTAGCTTAAACTAAATTCTACAACCTTTCATGTAGCAGCACGCGACACAAAACTCTCCTCTACCCGTTGCACCAGTGCTGAAATCAAATTGCTACAATATGTTTAAGACTCCCCCAGTCCGCCTTCGCGGACTTCGTTTGTAGAGCATCGAAATTCTCTTCGGTGGTATTGAATTAATATCCCACCCTTATCGGAGCAAACCGCCATGTCAGACGACTTTTCCTTAGACGAGCTTTTAAATAGAAGTTACTACGCCTTCAAAGACGCAGAAAACCAAGTGGGACAGTGCAATGTTTTAGTCATCGGCAAAACCGGTGTCGGCAAAAGTACCCTAATAAATTCCGTTTTTCGCCAACGCTTAGCAGAAACCGGAGTCGGCCGCCCCATAACTCAAGGCATTCGCCAATATACAAAACCGAATTGCCCAATTACAGTCTACGATACTCCCGGACTCGAACTCAACGCCGAACAAATTAAAGTTATTCAATTAAACGTTGCTAAACTGATTGAAGACCAAAGACTCCTGCACCCAAAAGAACACATTCACGTCATTTGGTACTGCATCAATCACAGCGCCAATAGAATAGAATCTGTGGAGGAAAGCTGGCTAAAAGAAATGGAAGTCAAAGATGTACCAGTTCTTTTAGTGCTGACTCAGACGACATCTAAAAAGCCGGGCGAGTTTTTCAAGCAACTGGAACACATGAATTTGCCAGTCAGTCAAATCATCCCGGTCATGGCTGAACCGGAAGAAATAGATGAGGATTATACAGTAAAATCTCACGGCTTAGATAAGTTGGTAGATGCAACTTTTCAACTGCTGCCGGAAGTAGCTAAAAAAGCTTTTGTTAAAGAACAAATTGCAAATATTGCGCTCAAATCCGATATGGCATTTAAGTATCTAAGTGCTTATGTTGCAGGTTCTGCAATTGTCGGGGCGACTCCTGTACCGTTTGCTGATGCGCCGATTTTGATGACGATGCAAACGGCAATGATTGCTAATATTACTGTAATTTTTGGAATGCCCTTTGATAAGGGGTTTATTTCGGCGATGCTGTCTGCTATTAGCGGCACAGGCGGTGTGACTGCTGTTGGCAGAAGTATTGTTACTAATTTGATTAAAATGATTCCTGGTGCGGGTACTGTTGTCGGCGGTGCAATCTCCGGGGCAACGGCAGCAACTCTCACGCTTGCCCTCGGTTTGGCTTACATTGAAGTGCTTAAAGCTTACATGAAAGCTCAAGTTAATGGCGAACAACTTTCTTTGCAACAGTTAACCAAGATGTTTGTGGAAATGTACAAGGAGTATGCTAGTTCTGGGCGTAAAACTTTGAAGGATGAGCCACCGAATCAACCTAAGCCTCCCAATCAAATTAATATTGAGTAAATTGGGCATGGGGCATGGGGCATAGGGCATAGGGCATAGGTTATTTGTTAGTTCCAATTCCCAATTCCCAATTCCCAATTCCCAATTCCCCATTACCAATTGATTGCTACAATATCAGTGAATTATGCAAAAAGGAGTAAATAGCTATGGTAATGGCAGCAGTTTTATCAGAAAATGTTTCTCTAGAAGACTTTATGGCTAATCCCCCCGACGATATGGAATGGGTGGACGGGCAAATCGCGGAGAAAAATGGCATGACAGTAAAACACAGTCGAATCCAATCTAGACTAGATCGTTCTTGGGGAAATTACAAAGATTCTAGCGGACAAGGAGGCGAAGTTTATACAGAAGTTCCTTGTCGTACAGACAGGCGAGTGCGCCGTCCTGATGTAGCTTATCTGACTGCTGAACTTGTTGCTCAATATGGCGATGTTCCTACTTTGCCTCAAAGCCCGCCGTTAATTGCAGAAATAGTTTCTCCTACTGATATTGCGGAAGAGATTTTTCTTAAAGCACAAGAGTATTTAGATTCGGGTTGTCTGGAAGTTTGGATAGTTTTTCCAGAAAGTCGCTGGATAATGATAATGACTCAAACTCAAAAGTTAACTTTTAACCTGGGTTCTACAGTCAGCACTCAGCTAGTGCTGCCGGGTTTTAGTGTTGCGGTTGATGAGTTGTTGGCTTGAAGGCAAAAAATTAATTAGGTATAAGTGCTTTGTGGCACAGTTCGGCCGTGAGGCTTGTAATAATTTGTGAAAAAGTCATTGACAAAATGCCACTCGCTCGCCCAGCCATTTAATAAAAAAAATTATCAATAAAAAATGGAGTTGTAAAATTGCAAAAAAGCACAAACAGCGGTAAAATACTGATTGCTTTGTTTCCAAATCTAGCGTAAATTCCAATTGGGGAATTAAAACCAATAATTGAAATATGTCTAAGACTTACACTGTTGAATTGATCCACCAAGGCTCTACCTATACCGTAGAAGTACCCGAAGATAAACAAATTCTCCGCGCCGCCAACGCCGCCGGCATTGAGTTGCCGAGTTCTTGCAATGCGGGGGTTTGTACTACTTGCGCTGGTAAAATTATTGAAGGGAAGGTCGATCAAGCTGATGGTATGGGCGTTAGTCCGGATCTTCAGGCAGAAGGTTATGTGTTGCTGTGTGTTGCTTATCCCCGATCGAACTTGAAGATAGAAACAGAAAAAGAAGACATTGTGTACGATCGCCAATTCGGTAAATCTTAGGACTAAGCTAAAATTGACCTAAGTACCGTTAGCGGTAAAACCACTATGGATCGCCCTATGACCACCCATTTCATTTCCGCAGAAGTTGACCTCCACGAGACTGCCGAGCAACTGCACTCGGCTATTGAAATTGAACTGCAAAAGTACGGCGAACCCCTGCGGTGGGCAGTCACAGACGTGGATGTCGATCGGCAAAAGGCTGTGGTAGAAGGCTACGTGCTCGTGGAAGCATCCCCCGCAACACCGTGAACCCCCGCCCTTTGACAGTGGTTTTGATAGTCCCCACAGGCGTTGGAGCCTCGATCGGTGGGTTTGCAGGAGATGCGCTGCCGGTGGCTAGGGCGATCGCCCAAATTTCAGACACCCTGATCACTCACCCCAACGTCCTCAACGGCGCTCAAATTTATTGGCCGATACCTAACGCTCTCTACGTTGAAGGTTACGCCCTTGACAAATTTGCTGCCGGATGCTGGGGACTCCAACCAGTACATCAAAATCGCATCGGCTTAATCCTCGATGCTGGCATTGAATCAGACTTGCAGTTGCGACACTTGCAAGCGGCTGATGCAGCGAGAGCTACATTGGGTTTGAATATAACTGATTGTGTTTTAACCGATCGCCCTCTGCAAGTAGAATTGCGTATTTCTGAATCTGGGGCATCCTGGGGAACCATCGGCAATCCCGACAGTTTATTGCGCGCTGCAGAAAAATTGATCGAACAAGCAAGAGTAGAGGCGATCGCAGTTGTGGCCAGATTTCCCGACGATGAAGGCAGCATCGCCCTAGAAAACTACCGCCGCGGCAAAGGAGTTGACCCCCTCGCCGGCGCGGAAGCTGTCATCAGCCACCTCATCGTCAGGACGTTTAAAATCCCCTGCGCCCACGCCCCGGCGCTTTCGCCACTTCCCCTCGATCCGCACCTGTCCCCGCGATCGGCTGCTGAGGAAATCGGCTATACTTTCCTACCTTGCGTCCTTGCCGGCCTCAGCAAAGCTCCCCAATTGGTAGCGCCAGAAAGCCAGCAGCACAATCAATTATCAATTACCGCCGATCGAGTGGATGCGGTGGTGATACCCGCCACAGCCTGCGGGGGCAGTTCTATTCTGAGTTTGAGCGGGCGATCGTCGGTACAAATCATCGCTGTGGGGGACAACAAAACCCAGATGCAGGCGACTCCAGAAAAACTCGGAATCAAAGCTTTGCAGGTAAACTCATATTTAGAGGCGATCGGAGTTTTGGTCGCTTTGCGAGCAGGCATCAGTCCAGCTTCCTTGGGTGCAGACATCTCCTCCCTGCGTTGTTTGTCTGACTCAACAAAACAAATCTAAAATCTCAAACCTCAAATCTAAAAGTGATTAAGTGGCAGAAAAACTTCCCGGAAATCCTGAAATTGAACCCTTGACGCGCACCCAAGTTTTAGTAGCAATGGGCGTGACAGCAATTATGTTGCTGGCGGTAGCTAAATTGTGGTTGCTATTTGGATCGGTATCGCTTTTGCCAGTCAAATTGATAGGAATGGACTTGCTCAAAGGATGTGCGCTCGGACTGGCAATTACAGGCGGCAGTGCGATCGTTTATTACCTTTGGCCGGGTTATCGCCGGAGTGCAGACGTTTACTTGGAAGTAGTGCTCAAACCTTTGTTTTGGCCTGATTTAATTTGGCTGGGACTGCTGCCGGGACTTAGCGAAGAATTGCTATTTCGAGGCGTGATGCTGTCTGCTTTAGGATTGAATGTTACCAGTTTAGTTTTATCGAGTTTTTGTTTTGGCATTCTGCACTTGGGAGGCATCGATCAGTGGCCTTATGCTGTTTGGGCAACGGCTGTTGGATTGCTGTTGGGTTACAGCGTTTTAGCTACTGGGAATTTGTTAGTGCCAATTACGGCTCATATCTGTACGAATTTGATTTCTAGCTGTGTTTGGAAGTGGGAACACAATCTGGTGAAGCGGTAGCTCGATCGCAATTCCAAAGCGATTGAAATCGCGTCTGCGCGGAATATAGCAATAAATGCCAACGCGCAAGGGGGTTTTTAGATTGAACGAGCCGCGAAGACGCTAAGGGCGCGAAGAGGAAGAGTTCACAGAGGTGAAAAGGTTTTAACCGCCGATTTTTATCTTTGTTAAGGCAGTTTGTAGCTGCTCGATCGCACGATCAACTCACCTTGACTGGGATCGCGGCTGAAGATAAAAGCTCCTTCTTGAGTTTCGCCGCTTGACAAAAAATCAATTTGCTGGTCGCCAGATTCCAAGACTTCGCCGTTGACGCGCAGTTCGGCAATAATTTGCACTGATTCGGCCGTTTCGCCGCCCGTGTTTGTCACTGTAAACGGTACGTAAAATTGCCCTTGATTTTTGCGAATAGGCGTGTTGCGAGTGACAGAAATAATCGGAGGTTCCTGCTTTTTAGTCACCCAGTTGTAGAGTACGAGCCCGGTGATGGTAAAAAGGATCGAGCAGGCGATCGCAAATGTCACCCATTCAGCAGGAGTTCTTTTTTTTTGCTGTTCGTTATTACTTTCACTCATACTGCCAACCTCCCCGCCGCGCCGCCAATAGTCGCCGGCAATCCCAATACTAACGTATAGTTCAACCAAATCGACCACGGGTCGTCAAAACTGAGTTTGTGGAAGAAAAACATCATAAATGCAGAAGCCACCAGCGACACTAAATAGGCCATGACAGTTTCGCTGAGGGGACGCTGAAAAATCCCTTGCTGCTGCTGCCGTTTTGCTTGATAAGTAAAGCCTGCTACAAATACAATACCGTAGGAAATTAGCAGCGAGGCGGCGATAATTGCTAATTGCCAAGGCGGCGAAATACCTGCCGCTAGCATGGGAATTTCGTCTGTTGGGGCGATGTTGAAAGCAATGATCATCGCCCCAATTAAAGTAGCGCCAATATCTGCTAAAGTTTGGTTAATCTTAGGTTCGCTGTCGCTGTCTGAACTTTGATAGCGATCGCCGCTCAAGAAACCGCTTGCTAAGGCGACTCCCAACGCAAACGGCAGGCCTTCAAAGATGATTTTCCCCAGAGTTTCTTGCAGTGGAGTCTCCGGCGTAATTTCCCGGAGCAAAAACAGGATCAAAGCCGCGCAGACAATACCGATCGCGATCGCTTCTACGGTATCGATGGCAGCTTCTAGCCAGCGAATGTCTTTAGTTTTGCGAAAACCTTCAGTGCGAGTCAGCAAGAAAACCACGATAAAAGTAGTTGCGATCGCGATCGACATTTCCGCTGGTTTAGTATGCGAACCTATCCACCAAACCTCCATCGTATAAAGCAGGGGAATTCCGAATAAAAAGCCGCCCGATGCACCTCTAATGATGTCGTTTAGTTCATTTGACCACTGATTTTTACGTCTTTTTGATTTCTTCATTTTTTAGTGAAAACGCACCTCAAAAATTTGGCAAGTAAATATTTTTTTAAACCAGCTCAAATAGAATACCATATTTGTTGTATTCTTTCTCTAACTTGCGTCCAGTCGCTAGCGGTTAAAATTCCCAAGCGACGATTGACCAAACGCTTTTCTATTGTGTTCACCTTATGCAGCCGAACCACTGACGAACGCAACAAACCTGCCTGCTCCCATTCTACAATCTCAACATCAAAAACAGTCCTAGTTGTTTGACTTGTCACTCGTGCAACAACAATATCTTCATCTCCTGTATCCAAAAGTACCAGCACAGGACGGAGTTTTGATGTTGTTACATCGGCAAAAGGTAGTGCCAGTAAGAGAACTTCTCCTGATTGATAATTGGGCATATTTCAAATATTGTCGTAGATAGCATCTTCCTCGCTGTAGCCAGCTAATAATTGCTCAGCAGCAAGGATCTGCCAAGCAGCGTTTTCCTCTTCTGTATCAGTTGGTTCTTGCACCAGAACAATAACTCGGACTTCTTGGTTAACTGCCAAGTATTTTAAGAGAGTATCGGGAAATTCTATTTTCCCTTCATCTGTGACTTTTGCGGGAAACTCGTAGGCTTTCATGGTAGGTTTGAATCTGTATTTAACAAAATTATGTTAAGGCAGTTATAGTGCCAGTTTAATCTCAGAATACTCTCCCAAAGCTTCGTTGACAACAATCAGTTTTCCTTGACTATCCGCCCCTAATTGTTGATTGGCATTGAGTAATTCAATTCCATAAATAGTACCGTCTGGGGCAATGTCCACATTCATTTGATCGCTAACCTGGATAGTGTTTACCTGTGCGGTTTTTTCTTTCAGGTATATATAAGCTACGTTGTATGTCGGATCGTAAGTTAGTTTCACCGGAACCTCCTGCTAAAAAAAATTGACAATTACAGCGCTCATCATCCTGTCTTCGTCTTCCTTAGCTGCGATCACCTCCACTTTCTTCATAGCATAAATTTTTCCCTGCCACTCAGCATTGAAGGAAAAGTTGCGCCTAAATCCGGTTCTGCCAAATTGAGCCGGAAAAGTTGTGCCACTTTCAACAGTAGCAATTACTTCTGCCTCAGTTGCACCTCGCTCAATCAATCGTGCTTGAGCATGGGGATGTAATCTAACGCTCACGTTGCTATTACCTCCTTTTTGCCTCTTTATTTTTGCACTAACTTAATTCACCACAGCCGCGCATAAGCATCAAAATAAAGGCATCAGTGTCAAACAACCTCATTTCATCTACTTCTTAAACTCTTCTAGCGGTTAGTCAAAATCCTCGGACATCCAAACCATTCCTTTAGCACTCCCTGCTTTGGATGGCCAGCGCTTCTTATTAGCTGGCGGTATTCCTACCAATTTTACAACAGGCTGGTTATCTTGAGTAATCCCAATTTCTTCCCCTCTCCTCGCCGCTTCGATTAATTCTCGAAGCTTTTCTTTTGCCTCAAGAATGTCTAATTTATACATAATTCGTGCCTCCTTACTCTCAATTCCCAACATTACAATTCTAACTCAATTAAACAAATCCTCTTCCTCCAAATCAACCGACTGCAATTCCATATCAGCAGACTGCAACTGAGCCGGAGTAGCCGGAATCGCCGCAATAATTGCATCGATTACCTTCGCCACCGGAATAATCTCCATCCCCAACTCAGGCACCGGTTGATTCTTAGGAATAATCGCCCTTTTGAAACCCAATTTTGCCGCTTCCCTCAGCCGCAATTCTAATTGTGAAACCGGCCGCACCTGTCCTCCCAAACCCACTTCCCCAAGCAAAACAGTGCGCGCATCAACCACCCGATCGCGAAAACTGGCCACAACGGCGATCGCAACTGCCAAATCCGCCGCCGGTTCGTCCACCTTCAACCCGCCCACCGTCGCCAAAATCACATCTAATTTAGATAAAGGAATCCCCACCCTTTTCTCCAAAACAGCTAAAATTTGCTGCAATCTAGCATTGTCCACACCAGTAGTAGTGCGGCGCGGCGAACCAAAACTCGCAGGGCTGACTAATGCCTGAATTTCTACTAAAATCGGTCGAGTTCCTTCGCAAGTAACCGTCGTCGAAGTACCGGGAGAAAATTCATCTCTATTCCCTAAAAACAACTCCGACGGATTATCTACTTCTCGCAAACCGTTGGCTACCATTTCAAAAACACCGATTTCGTGAGTAGCGCCAAAACGGTTTTTCATCGATCGCAAAAGTCGATGAGAAGCAAAGCGATCGCCCTCAAAATACAGTACAGTATCTACCAAATGTTCCAAAACCCTCGGCCCCGCCAAAGCTCCATCTTTCGTAACGTGACCGACAATAAATAAAGTAATATTTTCCCTTTTCGCTACCTGCATCAAAGCAGATGTACATTCCCGCACCTGAGCCACCGAACCCGGAGCCGATGTTAAACTAGCAAAATAAATAGTTTGGATGCTGTCAATCACCGCCACATTCGGTTTCAGCGCTTCCAACTCCCGCAAAACAACCTCTAAATCCGTCTCGGGAAGCAAGTAGAAATTCTCCGCTGACTTGTCCTCGGAATCCTTTTTAGCTTCCCCGTTACTGCCAGATTTATGCCCGCCGTTGCTTGACAATTCAACCGGATTAGCCACGCCCAAACGCTGCGATCGCAACTTCACCTGCTGGCCGGACTCCTCCGCACTGACATACAGTATCCGATCCTTGCGGGCCAACATATTTGCCACCTGCAACAGCAGCGTCGATTTCCCGATTCCCGGTTCCCCCCCAATCAACACCAGCGAGCCCGGAACAATCCCGCCTCCCAAAACTCGATCGAGCTCCCCGTAACCAGAAGGCCAGCGAGACTGAGTTTGGTCGGAAATCTGCGATAATCTGAAAGATACCCTGGGTTGACCCTTCGACTTATCAGGGGGCGAACCGCCCACTGTCTTAGTTGTCACCCCTGTTAAACCAGCCCGCGACACACCAACAGTAGGTTGTTCTAACTGCTCGTCAAAAGAATCCCACTTCTGACAGCTAGGACACCTGCCAAAATATTGTGGTGAATCATACCCGCATTCCCGACAAATATATTGTATTCGAGGCTTAGGCATTGTTTACTATGATAAATAGTCACCCTAACATTTAGAAAAGTCTGAGTTAAAGCAATTATCAAGCTTTCAGACCGATCGCCACACATGATTCAATTTGTGTCTTCTATGATAGGGTACAAAAAAATAACATTATCTGAAATGTAACTTAAGGAGTGCTCGGTAACTTGGAAAACCATAAAGAAAAAATTCTGGTAGTCGATGACGAAGCCAGTATCCGCCGCATTCTGGAGACTCGCCTTTCCATGATTGGCTACGATGTCGTCACCGCTGCTGACGGCGAAGAAGCTCTCGAAACATTTCGCAACACCGAACCCGACTTAGTGGTTTTGGACGTGATGATGCCGAAGCTAGACGGTTACGGCGTCTGTCAGGAGTTGCGCAAAGAGTCAGACGTACCCATCATCATGCTAACTGCTTTGGGAGACGTAGCCGATCGCATCACCGGTTTAGAATTGGGCGCCGACGATTACGTCGTCAAACCTTTCTCTCCCAAAGAACTCGAAGCCCGCATCCGTTCGGTACTGCGGAGGGTGGACAAAAACGGCGCATCGGGAATTCCCAGTTCCGGAGTCATCCACGTCACCAATATTAGGATTGACACCAACAAGCGCCAAGTTTACAAAGGCGACGAACGAATTCGCCTCACGGGCATGGAATTCAGCCTGTTAGAACTGCTGGTCAGCCGTTCTGGAGAGCCTTTTTCGCGATCGGAAATTTTGCAGGAGGTGTGGGGATACACGCCAGAACGCCACGTAGACACCCGCGTAGTGGACGTTCACATCTCGCGGCTGAGGGCAAAGTTGGAAGACGACCCCAGCAATCCCGAATTAATTCTCACCGCCCGCGGCACCGGCTATCTGTTCCAGCGAATTGTCGAAATTGGAGAAGTAGGATAAAGTCAGTTGGCAGTTGGCATTAGCTTAGTCGCGGGAAGCCCCGCGCCAAACATGGTACGACGTTTAGCGACGGGATGTTCCCTGTGCGAGTCAAGGGGTTCGATGCCCCGCCGACTTGGCAAATAATCTATGCCACCACCCTATTATTTATCAGGTTCTGTAAACCCTGTTAACATAATGGAATGTTAAAAGCAGTCAAGGTCAGACTTTACCCCACGGATGCACAGCAAGCTCATTTGGCTCAAGCTTTTGGGTGTGCGCGTTGGGTCTGGAATCACTCACTTGCGGCTATGTCAATAGCTTACAAAGAGACGGGTAAAGGTTTGTCTGCTCTTGATATGAAAAAGCAGATCCCGTTCTGGAAAGCTGAACACGAATGGCTAAAAACTTGCTATTCACAATGTCTTCAGCAATCTGTGCTAAATCTATCTCAAGCGTTCATTAACTTTTTTGACGGACGTACTGGTTATCCATCTTTCAAAAATCGCCATGGTCGGCAATCCCTTCAATATCCCGCAAATGTCAAACTATTGAGCCAAGGCGAAATTAAATTCCCAGGTTACTTAGGAACGGTAAAAGCTAAGGTTCATCGAGACATAGAAGGAAAGCTGAGGACTGTTACGGTGTCGAGGATGCCTGATGGTCGCTATTATGCTTCGCTATTGGTCGAGGATGGTCTTGACTCGCCAGAACCCAGTAGTGAAGGCAAGACGATTGGGCTTGACTTGGGGCTGATTGATTTTGCCGTCACTTCGGATGGCTCCAAATACCAAAACCCACGGCATCTTAAGAAGCATGAGCTTAACTTAAAACGCAAACAGCGAAAGCTATCTCGGAAAAAGGATAAGACCACGAACAAGCGGCGTAAAGCTCGTATGGCTGTGGCAAAAGTGCATTCTAAAATTTCGAGAGTGCGCTCGGATTTCCTCCACAAGCTGTCCCGTAAGACAGTTAACGAAAACCAAGTTATCGTGGTGGAAAATCTAGCAGTGAAAAACATGGTCAAAAATCATCACCTTGCCAAGGCAATTAGTGATGCAGGTTGGGGAATGTTTTGCACCATGCTCAAATACAAAGCAGAGTTTGACGGCAAGACTTATCTAGAAATAGGCAGGTTTTTTCCCTCTTCTCACCTTTGCTCAAATACGCTGCTACAAATCCCAAAGATGGATCTGTGTGTCCGCTCGTTTGATTGCCCTCGTTGCCATCAGCGACATGACCGAGATGTGAATGCGGCGATCAATATCAGAAATGAAGGCTTACGGATTTTGGCGTTGGGAATCAGCGCTACTGCCCTTGGACGCAATGTAAGACCAAAACGGTATGGACGCAAGTCTACTAATGTAGAGGCTGTTGCGGTTGAATAGGGAAGCCCGCGTTCTATCTGTACTCAGATGAACGTCGGGTAATTCACTTAAATTACCAACTACCAATTACCAATGACTAATGACTAATGACTAATGACTAAATCTGATCCCAATAAAGTTTTGCGGCAATTGCCCTTAGTTGCAGGAGGGTTAGCAGGTACGCTGCTAATGGTAAACCGCTTGCTGACAGAGCAAATTACAGATTCTCAAGCTCGATCGGACGCTTTGGGAGTAATTATCAGCGCTTTGCTGATTTTAACAGGTTTGCTGTGGCAGCAGGTGCAAGCGCGATCGCCCGATTCTGTACAACTTATCGGCGAAGAAGGTTTTGAATTTGCGCCGGAATTGCCGGAGGCCGTCAAGCTAGAATTAGCTTGGGCGTCGCGTTTGCTGTTGACAAATACTGCCACAAGGTCGATCGTAATTTTATATCAGGGAAAAGTTCTATTGCGACGCGGTATTTTAGGCATCAATCCCGAAGTCAAACCAGGGCCAATTTTGCAGCGAGTGCTCGACAAAAATAAACCAGTTTATTTAGTAAATCTCAATATTTATCCCGGCAAAATTGAATTTGACTATTTGCCAGAAAATACTCAAGGGGTCATCTGTCAGCCCATCGGCAGCCAAGGCATTTTAATCTTAGGTGCTAACGCGCCCCGCAGCTACACCAAACAAGATGAAAACTGGGTTGAAGGCATTGCAGACAAACTAGAAAATACCATCAATCGATTTTAGATTTTAGATTTTAGATTTTAGATTGTGGATTTTGGATTGTGGATTTTGGATTTGAGATTTGAGATTTGAGATTTGAGATTGCACAATGCCAGCCCTGTCAAGGTGCGATCCTCTTCGAGGGCTGCGCTAACGACGGATTTGCCTAATTCTAGGTGTTGGCTATCGGCAATAAACAAGATTTATTACCGATATCTTTTGAAAAGAACAAGAGCAAGCGTTCCCCCCAAGGAAATTTCCAGGGTTGGAGGGTCTTCTTAACCACCAAGACGCTGGCTGCGTGTAAAGGGCGCACCTTAGTCCTCAACAACGCTCTCCGGGTGCGCTAGGCGCACCTTACTAGCTCAAAACTCTCCACTTAAAACTCAAAACTACTAGCGAGCCCAGTCAGTACCGCGCCACAGCGTAAAAAACAAAACACTAGAAATCAGCGCGCCCAGCAGCCACTTAACAGCATTTTTAAATAACCCCACGCGCTGATTTGACTGAACCGCAGCACTTTGCGTCTGTAATCGTTCCTTAGCCGGAGTAATTCTCGAAAGAATTTGCTCTTTCAATTGCTGTGGGTTTTGCGTATCCGCTTGTACCCCCAAACGGGTAAGTTCCCCCGCCAAATTCCTTAAATCTTCAGGACTACCGTTCTTTAGCCGATCTTCCACCTGCTGCAACTGAGCTAATTGTTGGTTTGCTTGAGTAGTAATTTGCTGGTTGTTTTGGTTGTTGACATAGATAGTGCCAAAAATTCCCAAAGGCAGCATCAAGAGAAAAAGTAGACCTAGCAGCAGACAAACCCAAGACAAAACCTTCAAAAAAACCTCTTCCAAACCTCTGCGATCGTACCCTTCTCCAAAAAATATCAGCGCCATTGCCAGTAGTGGAACGGGAACCCGTTCCACTACTGCCCCAATCGTCTGCAATTCCCAAAGGCGATTGCCAAAATTTGCTGGTATAAGAACTGCAATCGTATCTAATACAGACAAAATTAATAGACCGTAGCCAATCCAACGCAGTCTGTAGATAGAAAAACCTTGTTCGCCTTGTAAGTCATTCATAAAATAATCAGAGTTGTTGTTAAGAAAAATCTCTTTTGACCCCGCCCAATAACGGATACAGGCCCCCGACAACAGTCATGGAGAATCAAAAATTTTAGACTCTTGTTCCAGCTTCCAGATTCACCTGTGGAGTAAATCTAAAAGCTAAAAGCTAAAATCCACTGACTCAACTCAAGGCTCGGGAAATCGCGGCTGCCACCACCCATACCAAGAAACCCAAGCATTCTCTAGAATTTTTTTGGCATCTTCTGGAGTTGTTTTATCCAAAGGCACAGACATCTGAGTCCACAAACAGCGCCGGTCTTGAATATTTCCCCTACCCAACAACCAAAACAGAACACGGTTTGGCTGCCAATCGCGAGTATTTCGATTATATCTAAACTGTTGGGAAGTTACTGTAGGACTGCCATGAGGATTGATACATGAACTCAAATACAGTCGATTTTGCTGTTGCAAAAGTCCGTGAAACCCCGCGCCTTGAGTGTTTGCCAATGCTAGTTTACCAGGATTCGACTTGAGAACAGTATGTCCCTTCATCATACCTTCCACATCCCCAATGCTGTCTACCGCATAGCGCATCTCTATTTCTAGACCCATGCTATTTTTTTGATATTCATATTTCCTGGCAGCTTTGAATTCTGAATTTTCCTTAATTTCCAGAAGCGCGCTATTGTTTAGTTTCCAATCGGCTAGAGGCACCGACTCGGGAAACTCAAACGGGGTTGCCACATTCTTGCCGTCCGATGGATAGAAAACCAATTTTCCGGCAACCAACAAAACCCCTCCCAAAGTAAAAGCCAACAGGGAAAGCCTAAGTGGTTTCCAAGAGGTAATAGCCATTAGAAATTCTGTCCTTCCTTATTTTGGGGTTGGTCTTTCAAAATTGCAAACCAGCAGAATAACCCGAAAATAAATACAGCAATCATAGAAAATATTACCGAACCATTTCCTTCGTGCCAGTATTTAAATGCTTCGGGTTGAGATAGCGATACCAGCACTGCCATGAGAGCAACTCGCGCGGCATTAACTAGAAATGCAGTAATTATGGCCACGAATGGCAATACTATTTTCTGACCAGTAGTGGTAGGAAACATCAGTAAGAAAACCAGAGCTAGTCCTAACAATTGTAGCATCGCATTTACGCCAGAACAGCCGTGATACACTTCCACACTGCCATTTTCCAGGATTAGAAAAACCCCTCTTCGCACCACTTCAAATCCTAGATAGTGGAGGAGGAAAGCTGAAAATTTTGCTGTTAATAGGGCGACATCAACGAATACTCCGATCAATCCTGGAGGAATAGCTGTATAGCCAAGAATTAGAAGTTCCTGCCTATATTGTTTTACTCCTTTTGTGCCGGAAGCCAGCAATGCGAGACTGATTCCCGACAAAAAAGGCGTTGCTCGGATAAAAAAGTCGTATCCAGATATGGACGAACTTTTGAGCAATATTAAAGCAATTAACGATGACCCAAAGAAGCTGGCAAAAACTCCGCTTTCTAAAGTTAAGGATTCGTGCCTTTCCCAAATGAGAAATGCTACGACTCCCCAAAACAGTAACATTGTACCAAACAGGTCTGTGTCGTTTGTTCTGGAAGTTAGAGTTAGGTGTATGGCAATCAAACCGGAGGCGATGCCTAACAGCCAGTATTTAGGTTCTTGGACGTGCTTGAGCCAGTTTATTTCGGTCATTGGTGCTTTTTGTTTTTCCTAAAAGCTTCTAAATTGCTTAATCTTGTAACTCTATTAAAATTATCAGCTACAAACACTTGCATTTATGCGTTTCGGATGATTTTTAACTAAATCTTCACAATGATTGACAAGGGCGAATGTGTGTGATACTTACCTTTCCCTAATTAAATCTGAAATTAGGCGCAAAGATTAAAGAAAACAGGTTTTTTAACTCTGATCGATCGCACTCAACTAAAAATTTTCCTCCCTCAAACCCCGTTTCTGCACCTAGAGTTCAAATGTAAAGCTTGAAGGCAAGACAGAAACCTTTGTTGGACGCACTCTTGAGCTTGAAAACCAGTTTTTTACCGGTGCTGGTTTTTGGTAGCCCGTGCGTCCAAGAGTAGATTAATTAGAGTAGACTTTCCGGTAGTAAGTTTGATATTCCTCCGAAAGCAGGGGTTCCCACCAATCCCGATGGGCTAAGTACCATTCTACAGTCTGTCGCAAACCTTCTTCAACGGTTACTGAGGGAGTCCAACCTAACTCAGTTTTAATTTTGCTGGCATCAATAGCGTAACGCCGATCGTGCCCGGCTCTGTCTTTGACAAATGCGATTAATTGTTCGCAAGGACGGGCGGGTAAATCCTCAGCTAATTCGTCCATTAGCTGACACAGCATTTTTACTAAATCGAGATTTTTTACCTCGTTGTTTCCGCCAACATTGTAGGTTTCCCCAGGCTGACCGCGGTGAATAACGGCATCTAAAGCGCGGCAGTGGTCGAGAACGTAGAGCCAATCTCGCACGTTTTGACCGTCGCCGTATACTGGCAGCGGTTTGCCCAATAGCATATTGATGCACATTAATGGAATGAGCTTTTCTGGGAAGTGATAGGGGCCGTAATTGTTGGAACAGTTGGTGATAATTGTCGGGACGCCGTAGGTGTGGAAATAGGCGCGGGCGAGGTGGTCGCTGCCAGCTTTGGAGGCTGAGTAGGGACTGTTGGGCGAGTAGGCAGTTGTTTCTGTGAAGGCTGGGTCATCAGGACCGAGACTGCCGTAAACTTCGTCGGTAGAAACGTGGAGGAAGCGCATTTGTGCTTTGAGAGAGGGATCGTCAATTGCTTCAAAATGCTTGCGGAAGGCTTCTAAAAGCGTGAAGGTTCCGACAACGTTTGTTTGAACAAAGGCTGCAGGCCCGATAATTGACCTGTCAACGTGGGATTCTGCGGCAAAGTGCGCGACTGTGGTGATGTTTTCTTCTTTGAGCAAGGTATCGACTAAGGTACGATCGCAAATATCCCCCTGCACAAACCGAAAATTTTCGCCTCCTTCCAAAGTTGCCAGGGTTTGTCGGTTTCCGGCGTAGGTTAAAGCGTCGAGTACGATTAATCGATCGCCCGGATAGGTGCTGCACCAGTGATGCACAAAATTTGAGCCGATAAATCCAGCCCCGCCCGTCACCAACAATCGGCGAGGATCTCGCTCAATGCCTTGAGTCGCGTTGTCTGTCATAAAAATAAGAGTTATTCCAATAACTAAGCCTTTACAAAAGTAGCCTTAAAAGTAGTTTGTCACCAAGTGTTTGCCAGTCTGTAACTAAATTTTCTAGTGTCTCACCTCAGATTTTCTAAGTTGGGTGCGATCGAAGTATTGGTTCACAAAAGTTTAACTTCTACCTTTTTTTTTGCCGAAACGCTTACAAAGCAAGCATTGCAAATTTTTAAGCTGGCAAATTTAAATTTGAATTGCGTGAGGCTATAGCTGACTTTTGCGATCGATCTTCGATATGGGTGGCGCGCAGAGTTGATACATTTGTAAAGAGCTGTTACCATTAATTTTTTAATTATCCTTTACAATCTCCAGAGCACCATGAAGAAGTTTCAAGTGTTAGCTGGCATTGCTTCCGTTGTCGCGATCGCAAGCAGTATCGCTGTTTGTGACGCTGCATCTGCTTACCCCTGTTCCTACAGCAAATCTGGGGCGGCTAAATCTGGTTCTGCGCCAACAATCCTAGGTTCCGGCGGCTCGGAGCGCATGAATCCGTGGAAATCTTACAAAACAGCAGCTCTCGGTTTCCTCGGTTTGGCTGGGCTTGGGGGCGCAGGTGCGGCCTACATGAGCTACCGCGCCGGCAAGCGCGCTTCTGCTGCTTGCGCTGCGATGACCGATAATTTTGAAGTTTTTGAAGAGTCGATCGATCCGATCGCAGATGCAGGTGTTTCTGGAAACATGGAAGTTCCGGTGTTGCTCGATTTGGCGGCGGCGGGTGCTGTAGCTGAGTCAGCAGATGCGGTTGCAGCCGTTCGGGAACACCCAGAAGCTCCGGGCGGCGAGCTGGATTTGCCAGTTTCACAAGTTGCTGAGTTGAGTTCTGAAATTGCGATCGAACAAGTCCAAAGCGCGATCCTCAAATAGTTATCTCAAACCAAAGTATTCGCTTAGCGCACCTCCAATCTTGCAAGATTGGAGTTTTTTTGACTGGAAATTATCTACCCTACAATTTATTTTCCTGCCTCTCGCAAAGCAGTGCAAACAATTGAAAACAGATGAATCGATAGCAAACAATATCCTATTCCCGCAAAGCTCTCGGAGGGTTTAATTAATATCAGTTTTAAAAAAATTGCTACCATCCTCAATCTTATACCAATTATTAAAAGTCGCTACTGCCCCTCATGACAAGGCTGTGCCATTTCCCTACTGTATTTGATGCGATTGAAACTGCTATAAAATTAGATGAGTCATAGTGAGATAGTATGTTGTGGAGGCGATCGCTAAAAATACTCTTCAGATCAATCTGAGGGTAGACGGCAAGAGTTCAAGTGACCTGTTATCGTTGAAAATATAGCCCTACAGATTACAACTCTAGGTTATTATGAATGCTTGGCGCGATCGATTCAATCAATTTACAGGTAAAACTCGAGTGGCAGTTTGCCGGGTGTTCGTTCACCTAACAGGCGAAGAAGTTGCACCGCTGTTAGGAGTTCTCAACCGCACCGCCAGACAAGCAATTGATGCCGATGGCGACATAGCAGTTTTAGGAGAAGGTCTTGTAGAAATTTGCAATCACCTGTTGCAGTACGACAACTACTGGCAATCAGCCGCCAATGAAGGCGATGTTTTTTGGAATGAAGGCGAAGCGGGCGATTATGTGGATGAACTTTTCATTGATTCAGCCGATCGCTATCTCAGTGAGCCTCAATACAGTACATCTGTTTACGATAAAAATTCCCCCTTGTCTTTGCCTGTAACTAGAAATGTGGTGGTGATGCTGACAGTTGCTTATGAAGGCGAAGTTCCTGCCCTAGAAACTGACCTTGCTGACATCAGCGCGCTGAAAGTCGGTTTAAAAGCCCTGATAAATTTACATTACCAAGAAAGGCTCCGAGCTGTGCAAGTTCACTTTTCTCCCGCACAGTTGGGAGACGAACTTACTAACGACCAAGTGTTGGTCAATTTCCCCGAACTTATTCCCATTTAAGGAAGGAAGAAGTTCAGCAACGGATTCAGTAACGGGTGTAATTGATGTAACTGATGTCGGGAAGAAGGAAGCCGGAGCAATTATAAAACAACCCATGCCAAATTACAAATTAAAAATTAAAAATTACTATTTATGATGCTGCGAAGACTGACAATTTATTTCATGGCTTTAACTTTTTTATGGACGGCAACCGCCTGCGGTTCTCCTAGTAGACAAACTTCGACAAATCCTGCTGGCAATCCAAATATTAACACAGTGCGTCCTGCACCAAATAATAACTTGAGTCAAGGTCAATATCCTGTACAGCAAGCTACCTACGACGATGCTGATGGCGAATACAGTTTAATGTTGTTGAATACTCCCCCCGGCAGTCCCCCAGTTTACCGCACTACGGATTTGCAAATGGCTCGGTTAACGGATGAAGAAATATCGGCAGGCAAGAAAAGTTATCTAAATGTGGATAACAATCAAGCGGTTTTGCATTTGACAGAAGATTTTAAAATTGAGTACGTTCACAACGTTACCGAAACTGTTCCTAATCCTCAAACAGGTCAGCCACAAACCGTAGTAGTGCGGCAGCAATCTGGCTTCTGGGCGCCGTTTGCTGGGGCTATAGCTGGTCAGGCGATCGGCAGTTTGTTATTTAGACCGCAATATTATATGCCACCAGTCTATCAGCCGGGAATTATGACAGGATATGGCGGGTATGGCAATACTTACGGCCAAGCTGTTCAGCGGTATCAAACTCGCTACCAAACTCCGCCTCCAGTTGTGAGAAACCGTCAAGTTTTAAGGACGACCGGCCGCCTGCGATCGCCTACATATAACCAGCCAGTAAGACCTTCAGCACGGCCAAATGGCAATCGATCGACCGGTTCGGGTTACGGTGGGAGCACTTTGAGGCGATCGCCGCAGCAACGTCAAAATCAATACAAGCGGCAGCCGAGTTTTGGTAGTGGCAGGAATTCTCGTCAACCGAGTCGGACTCGCTCTTTCGGGAGTAGAAGGCGCTGAGTTGAAGATGGCAAAAATCAGCAACTGATATTGGTAAAAGTTGATTTTATCTACCTTCGCCATACCCCGCCACCGCAGGCATGAGAATGAAAACTTTGGAATAATTGATTTAGCCTTCTCTGTTTCCCCCAGACCCAAAAAATATGTGATTTAATTTCTACATTGGTATGTAGGTGACAATATGTCTTCTTCACAACCCCCGTCAGGGGAAAGAAATCCTCTAGGATTGGATGAATTGATTGCTATCTTGGTTGCCTTCGGCACGATGGGAGCAATTTTATTTTGGGTAACAGGTAAAAATCCCGATCGATTGAATGCCAGAAATTGGCAATTTCCAGCCGTTTTTTCTCAACCTGCTGTTACGCCCGCGAGTCCGGGAATATTAACACCCGAATCGCCAAGTTCCGATTTGCGATCGCCCGCTACAACCCTGATTCCCTCAGAACGGGAAGTCGCACCTGTGACACCTTTAGGACCGATTTTACCGCAAAATCCTCCGGTGGGTGTAATCGTTGTTCCTCCCAACAAGCCAATTGCACCATCGACTCCCGAGCCAGCAATTACCAAACCGAAAGCTGATAAACCCAAAGTTGGGCCCGTTAGATTCTCCGATGTTCCAGACAAATATTGGGCGCGTCCGTTCATTGTCGCTTTAGTCGATCGGAAAATTTTTGCTGAGTCCACCGACAACAAATTTCGCCCCGACGAACCGATGACGCGAGCCGAACTAGCGCGCTTAATTCAGCGAATGTCCGACGACAAAGAGCCGATCCGAAAACCAATTGATTTTAAAGACGTAAAAGACAAGAGTCCTGTAGCTCCTGCGATCGATCACACCGTCAAAACTGGATATCTTAAAGGATACCCAAACAATGAGTTCCGTCCCGACAAACAGATTCCGCGTGTCGAAGTCATCGCAGCTTTAGCGAGCGGTTTGAGCCTGAAACCATCAACAAAAGCAACCAAAACTTTACAAGTTTATACAGACAGGGCAAAAGTGCCGAAATGGGCAGTTAACAAAGTAGCATCAGCCACAGAAGCTGGCATTGTTGTTAACCACCCGAAGCGCACACTTTTGCAGCCTAATAGAACAGCAACTCGTGCTGAAGTAGCAGCCATGATTTACCAAGCTATGGCTAAAAAAGGCAAAGTCCCTGCTAAGTCTTCAGAGTATGTTGTGAAGCCTTTAAAGTTGCCCAAATAATATTTTAGGGGCGTTGCTCCGAGCAACGCCCCACAATAACATTTAATCGTTATTGTTTGTAGTCAGGACTCAAGCCTTCACTACAAAGCAGCTAAATTAATCTTGAAACACCATAATACTGCCCGAATAGCAAGCTACCCAAACCTGATTAGTTTCCGGATCGTAAGTAATCCCGATCGGACTTGAATTAACCTTCACTGTTTGCAGCACTTTCATATCGCTCGTCCTAACTTTGCTAACAGTATTCGAGAAATAGTTAACCACATAAAGCAGTTTTCCCTGATTGGAAATTGTCATGCTGCGAGGTGCTTTTCCTGTCGAAACTTTATCAAGCACTTTACCAGTTTTTAGGTCAATTTTTGCCACATTTCCTTCACCATTTAAAGTGGCATACAAATAATTTCCATTGGGATCTATCGTCAAATGACGCGGCGCATTGCCAATATTCTTCAGCCATTCTACCGAAAAGTCGATGAGATTCACTTTCGCAATATCGGCAGAACCCATGATAGCAACATAGGCATTTTTTGAGTCGGGAGTAACAACAATTCCCCGAGGGTATGCACCCAGTTTCACTCGCTCGATTTCGAGATTTTTATTGATATCTACTACGCTCAAATCCCAACTGCACCAATTGCTAGATAGCGCGAAGCGATTGTCAGGCGAAACAGCATTGAATTTCGGAACAGCACCTACAGGAATTACCTTTTCTATTTTCAAAGTTTGGGTATTGATGCGGTACAGAAAACTTTGATCGTGTTTGGCCGCTGGAGAACACCTGTCGGTTCCCGGATTGCTAAACCCGGAACCGTACATTTTGTAGTTGGAGACGTAGGCATATTTGCCATCGGTTGAAAAAGCTGCTTCTACGGGAGAGCCTTTATAATTGCCTTTGAATTTAGAAAAGCCGAACTTCGACAAGTTTACTGTATCGGGAATAGTCTTGACTAATTTAAAGTTCCTGTCGTAAACTGTGATTGTGTGGCGGTACATCATGTTTTGAGCAAAAAACAAACCCGCTCCCGAATAAACTATTGATTTTGGCGATATGTTACCGTAAATTGTTTTTTTCAACGTCATTTTTCCTTGAGTATTATCGGGAGGATTTACGAGATCTGTGGGCGGTAACTCACTTTCTTTATCCTCGGAATTTTCAGTTTTAAAGGGTGGCAAAGAGGGTTCTTGAAATAGAGGTTCTTGGGGCTGAGTTTGAGTTTTATCTTCGAGTTCGTTTGTGTTATCTGTGGCGCTAGGAGATGGCGAGGATCGATCGATATTGGGCGCGATTTTTTCCGCAGCTTCAATACTCGCCTCTTCCGGCTTACCTTTGAGTGCTGACAAGGTTTTAGGGCCAACAATTCCGTCAACTTTCAGGTTGTTCTCTGCTTGAAACTTTTTCACAGCAGCCTGGGTGAGAGAACCGTAAAATCCTGTAGGCTTACCGCGAAAATAGCCTGCGTTTTGTAGAGTTTTCTGGAGTTCGGCTACTTCCGCGCCGGAATCACCTTTTTTGATGGCGAGTGCGGGATTGACTAAATTGAAAATTGTGAGAGCGATCGTAAAGAAAAGTAAAGGAGTATATGCTAAATTCCGGTGCATTTTTGAGTGGGTCGATCGAGTTTGACCCGCAGCCGTTTCCCAAGTTTCAGCTAAATGTAGGTAGGCTAGTCCGTCCATAGTTTTTACCGGGTATTTTTGGTGCTATGATACACCAGTTAACTTTGATGAAAGAGAGAATCTTATTATAATCAAACTTAGGGTAAAATCTCCAAGCAGTTTTTAATGGTGTAAGCAAGTAGGAGCGATCGACAATGTGGAGTGGGGAACAAACAACCGCAGAATCAACGACAAAAGAATCCCGCCAGACGTTGCTGTGGGACGATAACGGGGGACTTTGCCAGCGGGCTTGGGTAGAAATCGATTTAGCAGCTTTAACTCACAATGTAAAACAGCTTAAAAAGCTCTTATCTCCCCAGACAGAACTGATGGCAGTTGTGAAAGCGGATGCTTACGGTCACGGTGCTGTTGCAGTCAGTCAAACAGCATTGCAAGCAGGTGCTAGTTGGCTGGGAGTGGCGACAATTCCCGAAGGCATAGAATTGCGAGAAGCTGGGATAGAAGCGCCGATTTTGCTGTTGGGAGCAACCCATACAGCCCAACAGGTAAAGGCGATCGCCCATTGGCACTTGCAGCCCACTATTTGTACTGCCAAACAAGCCCTAATTTTTTCGGAAGTTCTCGCAGGCATTAACCAATCTTTGCCAGTTCACGCTAAGTTGGATACGGGAATGTCTCGCTTGGGTACGCCCTGGCAGGAAGCTACAGAATTTGTGCAATTAGTCAAGCGGTTGCCCAATTTAAAATTAGCCAGTATTTACTCTCATTTGGCGACAGCAGACAGTCCCGACCCCGCAGTTATGAGAGAACAGCACCAGCGGTTTCAACAGGCGATCGAGCAAATTAAAATAGCAGGAATTAACCCCCCTCGCCTCCACTTGGCCAACTCTGCAGCAGCCCTTGCTGACCCGGCTTTGCACTACGATTTAGTGCGAGTCGGTTTAGCTACCTACGGTCTTTATCCAGCACCTCACTTGCAGTCGAGATCCAATTTGAAGCCCGCAATGCAGGTAAAAGCTAGGGTAACGCAGGTGAAAACAATTGAAGCAGGAACCGGCGTCAGTTACGGCTATCAATTTATAGCTCAGCGCCAGACACAGATTGCCGTAATTGGTATCGGCTATGCAGATGGCATTCCGCGCAATCTTTCTAATAAAATGCAGGTTTTAGTCCGGGGTCACTTCGTGGGGCAAGTGGGCGCGGTAACGATGGATCAATTAATGCTGGATGTAACTGATATTCCCAATTTAGAAGTCGGCGAAGTGGTGACGCTGTTGGGCAAAGATGGGGAATATCAAATTACTGCCGACGATTGGGCCGCGACTTTAGGAACTATTTCTTGGGAAATTCTCTGCGGTTTTAAACACCGATTGCCCCGCGTAGCAGTACACTATTAGCAGTAGTCCGGCAGGGGTTTTTCACCCCTGCCTCATAGCAAAATTCGGTTTAAACAGACTCAAGATTTTAAGCGAGGAAATTATTGATGTTAGTCCTCTTTGAGAGGACTTTAGCTATGAGACAGGGGTTAAAAACCCCTGTCGGACTCTCAGAATAAGCGATAAGACTGAAACTGCAATTCCAAATTCCAAATTCCAAATTCCAAATTGATATGACAGTTATTCAGACGTTTTTACCAATAGCCCAAACCTTTTATTCTCAGCTAAATGCAGAAAGAACACAAGCCTTGGAAGTAGCCCAAGAATTCTCCAAAAAATCAGTAGAATTGGGGTTTAAAATTGTACCTCAACTGCTGTGGGCGCTCGGCATTTTGTTAATTACGCGATTTGCGATCGGCTTTGCGGGCCGCGTGACTCGCCGAGCACTGAGTCGCACCGAAGCCACACTGCGGAAATTCTTAGTTCAAGCTGCTGAAATTACGATTTTGGTAGTGGGAGTAGTCGCCGCTTTGAGTCAGTTGGGCATTCAAACTACCAGCGTGGTTGCGGTGGTGGGTGCCGCGGGTTTGGCCATTGGTTTGGCGTGGCAAAATACTTTGTCGCACTTTGCTGCTGGGGTAATGTTGATTAGTTTGCGCCCCTTTGAAGTCGGAGATGGGATCGAAGCTGGGGATGTTAAGGGAGTGGTGGACAGCATCGGGATTTTTTCAACAACCGTGGTGACAGACGATCGGATAAAAATTATTGTCCCGAACAATCAGTTGTTTAACGGTACATTGAAAAATACAACGGCAATGGGAACGAGGCGAGTAGACTTGAAGATTGATATTGGCGATCGACCAATTCGTCCAACTGTAGCTGAGTTATTAGAAATTGCCCACTCTCACCCGCTGGTGCTGGAGAATCCGCCCCCGACTTGTTTGGTGGCCGAGATTACTCCAGATACAACTATTTTATCTCTCCGACCTTGGTGCGCGTCGGTGGCTTACGAACAAGTGCGATCGCAAGTTCAACAATACGTCAAAGAGGCAATGGATGCCGACAACAATCAAGAACAATAGATATAAATCTAAAATCTAAAACCCAAAATTTATCGGAGGTATTTCCCATGAGCAAGTTGT
Organism: Microcoleus sp. Pol14D4; assembly: GCF_036701245.1. Classification (NCBI taxonomy): domain Bacteria; kingdom Bacillati; phylum Cyanobacteriota; class Cyanophyceae; order Oscillatoriales; family Microcoleaceae; genus Microcoleus; species Microcoleus sp. Pol14D4. Next base: position 9,772 of record NZ_JAUBQM010000026.1, on the reverse strand, counting down.
ATCCGCAGCAAATTTTGCAAGAACCCGGTGTCAGGATCACCGCCACCGAGAAAGAAACAATTCTCAGCAAATTTCCGCCTGCCGACGAAAACGGTCAAATCTATGCCGACGGAGTTTTTGAAGGCGGCGGCGTGCGGGGAGTTGCATTTTTAGGAGCACTCAGGTGCTGTAGCGATTTGGGCATCCGGTGGCGAAAATTGGCTGGCACTTCAGCAGGTGCAATTACTGCTGCTGTATTGGCAACCGACTTGTCAATTGATGATTTAGAGGAAATTTTAGGACAGCTCGATTACAGCATATTTTTAACTCAAAAAAACAGTCCTCTCATTTTAAACGGCGACCCCGCCGACGACTTGCAATCTCCTGCTTGGACGCTGCTTTTCCTAACAGTTAGCCGTCAGATGGGAGAATATTCGGCGCAGCCGTTCCGACAGTGGCTGGAAGCAATGCTCGGTCGAGGTAACTTGCACACTTTTGCCGATGTCAAACAAATCGTAAAAGACCGGGAATTAAAAGTAGTAATATCCAACCTCACTCGCGGTGAAATGTTGGTACTGCCCGATGATTTACACCGACGCGAATCGACCGATTCCGATACTTTGTATGAGCAGTTGCGACTCCAAAGCGCTGAACATTTTAGCGTTGCTGAAGCTGTTCGATTGTCGATGAGTATTCCCCTATTTTTTGAACCCGGAAAACTCGGCGATGACTTAATTGTAGATGGCGGAATTTTGAGCAATTTCCCCCTGTGGATTTATGACAAACAATCCGTCGGTTCGACTCCTGCACCGCCGCGCTGGTTTACCTTTGGGTTTCGATTAGTCGATACCGGAATTGAGACTAAAGCTAAGATTGATACTCCCCTGTCGATGCTGGCGGCGATGTTCAGAACGATGATGAAAGCAAGAGACCGCTATCACCAGCGAGAAATGGATAAGGGCAGGGTGATTAATATTGATGTGACTGAAGCTGGGGTGACGACGACGGACTTTAATCTCGATGGCGATCGCAAGGCTCACCTGTACCGCTTGGGATATTTGTATACTAAGAGGTTCTTTTTGAGTTCCAATTTTAGTTGGGAGAAGCACTTGAAGGCTAGGGGCTTTGGGGAAGAGGCTGGAGGTTGAGATCGCGAAAAGTATACAGAGTAAGGGATTGAGGAATTTTTCAATAAGGGGTTGGCAAGAATAAGATGTGTGTGCTATAGTTAGTTACTGTCATCTTGGAGAGGTGGCTGAGTGGTCGAAAGCGGCAGATTGCTAATCTGTTAAGGGTGTTAACATCCTTCGAGGGTTCAAATCCCTCCCTCTCCGTTTTAGAGCTTCTAAAAAGAAATTCCTTTTAATCAAATTTTTGGACGCTGCTCAAAGCCCATCCCACAAGAAAATTTTGTGGGATGGGCTTTGAGCAGCGTCCAAATAAATTATTTTTGCAATTCAAGTCTAGTCTAGCCGCAATAATCAACTACTAAATCTAATTAAGCACTTTCATCGCTTCGACAAATTGCCGCGATATAAATGGCAAAATCTCTTCATTCTTGCTATTCTCTTTGCCCTCGGTAAATACAACCAACAAATACGGCCGCAAACCCGCTATTTCAATATAAGCAGCATCGTGACGAACTTGGCTTGTCAGTCCCGCTTTTGACCACAATTTTGCTGATTCTGGCAATCCCCCGCCTAAAAAACCTGTAACTTGATTTTCAGGATCTGCCTCTAATTCTGCTGGATCTAAACTGCGTTTCATTAAACCCATCATTTCTTGCGATGCTTGGGCAGAAACAGCTACGCCGCCGATTATCGTGTGCAGCAAACGCGCCGCTGCATTTGTGGTCAGCATATTTCTATTTTCCATTAATTCTCCCAGAACTGCTCGCTCGCGACCGTAGGGGCCGTCACACCAGGTTTTCTGATTGACGTTAATATTTTCTAATTCTGGCCAATCTAATGATTGAAAGTAACGGTTGACGATGTTTCGCTGCTGTTTCCAAGTTTCAAAGGGGGCGGGTGATAATTCTGGGCCGCTGGTGGTGCCGGTGAGGGCGTCTACTACTAAACTGGTGGCGTCGTTGCTGGAATCAACTATCATATCTCGGACGGCGCGTTCTAATTCTGGCGATGTTTGAATCATGCCTTTTTGCGCCCATTCCCAGATGGCAACGAGGTAGAATAATTTGACGATGCTGGCGGGATAAATTCGTTCGGAAGCTCTAGCGCTAAAACCTCGCGGTTGATATTTCCAAAATTCTTCTGGACTCAGGGCGCCGCCTGTATTGACTCGCACCGGCGGATCGTAGACTACCCAGGTAATGGCTGTACGATCGCCACTTAATCCTGTAAATTTTGACAATGCGGAGTCTATAATGCTACTGCCGAGGGTTTCTAATTGTTCGTCTTTGTGAAAAAATGTCATGGTTAATGGCTGACGCTTAACGGTTAACGGCTAGCAGCTAATGGCAATCTCTCGTTAAATGCGAACAATAAATGCGAACAATTAACAGCAAACAATGAGCAATTAGCAATGGCCAATTATCAATTATCAGATGTTGTGGAGTACCGAGCCCGATCGCACATAAATATTTACGATTCCCCAAAGTGCGATCGATTGGCAACTCAAGCAGCGCTGGGGCGACATTTGCGCGTGGTTGACCCCCCCCAGCTTAGGTCGGGGGGGAGAAATGGCATAGACTCGGTTGTTCAGGGGGATACAACGGCTGTGATGGTGCGGCTGTGCGAAGATGATTATCCGGGATGGCTGGATATTCGAGATGTTGAGTTGCTCGATGTGGCCGAAACAGTGTATCATCCTCTGGTGATTTCTGAGGCAGAAGTTAGGGAAAATTTGCCAATTGCAATTAGTTTTGCTTGTGAGGCTATGAACCAATCCAATTATTATCTTTGGGGCGGTACAGTCGGGCCAAATTATGATTGTTCGGGATTGATGCAAGCTGCTTTTGTGGCTGCGGGCATCTGGTTGCCGAGGGATGCTTATCAGCAGGAAGCTTTTACTAAACCTATTAGTATCAGCGTTTTAGAACCGGGTGATTTAGTATTTTTTGGTACGCCGGAAAAAGCAACTCATGTAGGATTGTATCTCGGAGATAATCGCTACATTCACAGTTCGGGACAAGCACAAGGTCGCAACGGTATCGGTATCGATGTTTTGTCGGAGGAGGGCGATCGAGTCAGTCAAGCTTATTACCAGCAATTGCGGGGATATGGTAAAGTTGTGGCAAGTTATCAACCTAGTTAGTTGTTGACGGTTGACTGTTGACGGTTGACTGTTGATATTATCGAATAAAAAAATGGACGCTGCATTATTTTTGGAAAAATTGGCGAGACAGCAAGCTGAGGCTGAGGTTGTTCTGGATGTTTCGGTGGTGGTGCCGGTGTATAATGAGGTGGAAAGTTTGCCTCATTTGATTGAGGCGATCGCCTCTTCTATCCAACCATCGGGACTCAGCTATCAAATTATTTGTGTAGATGACGGTTCTAAGGACGGTTCTGCTGAACTTCTGCAGCAGTTAGCCAGCACTCGCGATGACCTTTGTGCTGTAATTTTGCGCCGCAATTACGGGCAAACTGCTGCCATGTCGGCAGGTTTCGATCGCGCTCGCGGCCGTGCTATTGTTACCCTTGACGGCGATTTGCAAAATGACCCGGCTGATATTCCGCTGTTGTTGGCAAAGTTAAATGAAGGCTACGATTTAGTTAGCGGCTGGCGCAAAAATAGGCAGGACAATACTATCAGCCGCCTGATTCCTTCTAAAATTGCGAACTGGTTAATTGGTCGCGTTACAGGCGTAACTCTGCACGACTACGGCTGTTCTTTGAAAGCTTATAAATCCGAGTTGGTAGCAGACTTGAATCTGTACGGGGAATTACACCGCTTTTTGCCTGCTTTGGCGTTTATTGAAGGGGCGAGAATTGCAGAACTGCCTGTGCGACACCACGCCCGCCGTTTCGGTCAAAGTAAGTACGGAATTTGGCGGACTTTTCGGGTGTTGATGGATTTGTTAACTATTTCTTTTATGAAAAAGTTCCTGACTCGACCGATGCACGTTTTTGGACTTTTGGGACTGAGTTCTATGACGTTGGGAACGGTTTTAGGAATTTATTTGACAGTCTTAAAATTGGGTTTTGGTCAAATTATTGGAAATCGTCCTTTGCTGATTTTGGCTGTAGTTTTGCTGTTGACTGGCGTGCAGTTATTTTGTTTTGGTTTGCTGGCGGAAGTGATGATGCGGACTTATCACGAGTCGCAGGGAAAACCGATTTATCGGGTGCGCGAGGTGTTTGGTTCTAAGTAAGGGGTCGATACCAATTATACTCCGCCATAAAAAGAGGGAAAGTTTTGAGTTGTAAGTTAAATAATTTAAAACTCAAAACTCAAAACTACTTCCTAATCTTCAGTTCTCTCATCTAAAATCTCAAATTTCAAATCTAAAATTGATTGACTTTTTGAGCTTGTCGGAGAGATGTAATAGTTGCGATCGCGTGTTCGGCGACTGCATCTATTTCGGCTTCAGTATTGAACCGGCCAATACCAAACCGAATTGAAGCATAAGCTAATTTGTCCGATCGCCCGATCGCTGCTAAAACATGAGAGGGAGATATTTTCGCCGAAGTGCAAGCAGATCCCGAAGAAACTGCCGCCGCCGGTTGCAAACCCAACATCAACGCTTGACCGTCAACCCCGGCTACACTAATATTGAGATTCCCCGGCAATCTCTTAGTAGCGTGACCGTTGAGAAAAACATCGCCCAATTCACTCAATTTTTCCCACAAACGCTGCCGCAAATTAACCACTCGTTCTGTTTCCGACGGCATTTCTGCAATTGCCAATTCTACTGCTTTGGCAAACCCAACTATTTGCGGTGGGTAGAGAGTTCCCGATCGCATTCCCCGTTCGTGGCCTCCTCCGTGCATTTGCGGCGCTAGCTGCACTCTCGGTTTGTTGCGGCGGACGTAGAGAGCACCGATCCCTTTTGGCCCGTAGATTTTGTGGGCTGTCAAGGACATTAGATCGATATTCATCTCCTCTACGTCGAGGGGAATTTTGCCGATCGCCTGTGCCGCATCTGTGTGAAAAATAATGTCATTTCCGCGACAAATTGCTGCAATTTCTGCGATCGGCTGGATGACACCAATTTCGTTGTTAGCCGTCATCACTGAAACTAAAATAGTCTCGGCGCGAATCGCTTTGATCAAATCGCCTATATCAATCAGCCCGTCGCTTTTTACGGGTAAAACAGTAATGTCAAACCCCAATTTTTGCAAATAGGTACAAGGGTCGAGAATTGCATTGTGTTCGGTTTTTACTGTGATAATGTGCTTTCCTTTACTGAAATAAGCTTCGGCGATGCCTTTGATCGCTAAGTTATTTGCTTCGCTTGCACCGCTGGTAAAAACAATTTCTTCTGGAGAAGCATTGATCGCTTCTGCTATGATTTGTCGTGACTGTTTTACCGCTGCTTCTGCTTCCCAGCCGTAGACGTGGTTGATACTGGCTGCGTTGCCGAATTGTTCGGTGAAATACGGCAGCATCGCATCAAGTACCCGTCGATCTACGGGGGTTGTGGCGTGATTGTCGAGGTATATAGGACGTGCGGACATAATGCAGTTTTGGTTGAAAAAAGTGTTAGGTTTATTGTAGACGAGCCCCTTGTTCTACTACAAAACTTTATAATTAACATATATTTGTAAAGATTTATGCGAGCTGACATTCAGGGATTAGAAATTACTCTCGGTGAGCTCAAGCACCTCACCGGCGCGGGGCCCGATCGCGTATACCGGCCGCCGACAGCGACTAAGTTTGCCCGCGAAGCTTTGAAAACAGTCGGTTTAATTGTTTTGGTTCTCATCAGTTGTTGGCTGCTAGTTGCGATATTTCCTAGAGCTTATTTGTTGTGGTTCGCCCTCCACTTCGCTGCGATCGTCGGTTTAATCTTTGAGGATGCGTGGAAAATTCGGTGCAGCCGGCAAAACCAACATTTAATCAATCTTTTTGATGATGTCGATCGCTATAATGGTATAATCAAAGCGATTGAAATTAATGACAAGATAGAAGATGCTGGCAATGCGGAAGTCAAAATCGGCGATCGCGCAAAAGTTATTCAAGCTTTGCAGCTAATCAGAGACGATTTAGTTCGAGCTTTGAAAACTGAAAGAATTCTTAGGGAAAACAAAAAATTTGTCGCTACTAATTCCGAATTGTTTGCCAATAACTTAAGAAATTTGAATGCCCTGCAAATTAGCGATCGAGCCAGCGAACAAGGACGATTGCTCAACGAAGCTTTGCAGGTAGCCGTGGGAGTTCAAGCAGAAATGAAAAAGTTGCAAGATCGAAACGCTGCTAATTTTAAAAATGGCAAAACTTAGTAGCGTACACTGCTGCGTGCGCCTCTTACCCACTAGCAATATGCAGCTTACTGAGCCGCTCTAACTCAAACACATTCTCCAAATTATAAGTTATGAGAATGGTGAAAAAAATATCATAACTATTGTAAATTTTTTCCTGTTACGTAACAGGTAACGATATCTTGGAAAGGTGACGTTAACAACCAGGTCAGTATGTCTTCTGTTAAACCCAAGATTATAGTTCTCGACGACGATCCGACTGGTTCTCAAACCGTGCACAGTTGCTTGCTGCTGACACGTTGGGACGAAGACACCCTGCGTTTGGGGCTGCGGGACAAGTGCCCGATTTTCTTCATACTGACAAATACTCGATCGCTAACTCCCGAAAAAGCAGCCTCCGTCACCCGCGAAGTGTGCCAAAATCTAAAAAGGGCGATCGCCAGCGAAAAAATCGAAGACTTCCTAATAGTTAGCCGTTCCGATTCTACCCTGCGCGGTCACTATCCCATCGAAACCGACGCGATCGCCGAAGAACTCGGCCCCTTCGACGCTCATTTTCTGATTCCCGCCTTTTTTGAAGGAGGCCGAATTACCCGCCACAGCGTGCACTACCTAATAGTTAACAGCGTCCCGACACCAGTACACGAAACCGAATTTGCCAAAGATTCAGTCTTCGGGTACAGTCACAGTTACCTGCCAGACTATGTAGAAGAAAAAACCAAAGGTCGCATCCCCGCTGATGCAGTCGATCGCATTTTACTCGCAGACATTCGCTACGGAAGTTTAGATCGACTGATGGACATGACAGACAACCAATGTGCGGTTGTTGACGGCCAAAGCCAAGGCGATTTAGACACATTTGCCAAACACATTCTCAATGCAGTCAGTCAAGGCAAAAAGTTTTTATTCCGCAGCGCAGCGAGTATTTTAACATCCTTAGCTGACCTCGGCCCGCAGCCAGTAGCAGCCGACGAAATGGCAAAATATGTGAGGGATGGCAAACCCGGTGCAGTAATAGTTGGTTCCCACGTTAAGAAAACTACGGAACAATTGGAGCGCTTGTTAAAAGAACCCAATATAGTTAGCATTGAAATAGATGTATCTCACTTGCTAGAAGATTCACTAGAGTCTCGCGCTCAAATGCTCGATGAAATTCTCGAAAAAGTCCGCACTGCTCATGCAGATGGCAAAACGCCTGTAATTTATACCAGCCGCAAGGAACTCGAATTTGACAATGCAGAAACCAGGTTAAAATTTGGAGAGGCGGTTTCTGCTTTGTTGATGGATATCGTGCGGGGACTGCCCGCAGATATCGGGTTTTTGATTAGCAAGGGTGGCATTACTTCTAATGATGTTTTGAGTACAGGTTTGTCGCTCAAAAGTGTCAGGCAAATCGGTCAAATTATCGCAGGTTGTTCGGTGGTGAAAACCGAGGCTAATCATCCTCTGTTCCCTAATTTGCCAGTTGTTTTGTTTCCGGGAAATGTGGGGGATAGCCATGCTTTGGCTACGGTTTACAAGCGGCTGAGCAAGTAGTATAGCTCGACCAATCGCAGATTAACCCAGATGAATTTAGCTTCGAGTCAGGGAGGATAATGTTCATCTGCGGTTGGTCGATGGGTTTCAATGCTCGATCGAACTTTATGCCAACTGCCACTGCACGACCACTTAAAAAAAAATCTCTCGCCTACTTTTTCCTTGCCAAATCCACCCAACTATGATATGATAGAGAGTCTGTCTGTAAATAAAGCTGATCGCCCCATCTCCAAATCCCCCCTCAGCAGTCGCTCTCAAACAAATCAAATTTAGGAAAAAAAATTAAGGCAGAACTCTACATATAGAGCCAACAGCGCAACAGCTACTGCTATCAGTAGCGTTTCCAGCTTGTACCCGCTTAAATTTTAAAATTAAGTAGAAATTTCCACATAGTAATTTTTAGCTGAAAGGATTAGCATATAAGGGTGACAGAACATTATCATCCCCTAAACTCATTAAAAAATGGCCATTGGTTCAAGCTGATCTGTGGGGCGAGCTTTCAACACCTGCCTGCTGTACGGAATCTCACCTTGGCTTACACCTTAGCAGGCGCTGACTGTATCGATGTCGCGGCAGATCCCGCCGCCGTCGCCGCAGCGAAAGAAGCCCTACAAGTGGCCAGCGAATTACAGGCAAGAACTCAAAACCGCAGGTTTGGCGGCAAAGGGTTGCCGTTGCTGATGGTGAGTTTAAACGATGGGGAAGACCCGCATTTTCGCAAAGCCGAATTCAACCCAGCCGATTGTCCGGTGGACTGCTGGCGGCCGTGCGAAAAAATATGTCCAGCCGAAGCAATAGTTTTTCAGAGTGCTGGCAGTGGTTTTTCCGGGGTGATAGACCAGCAATGCTATGGCTGCGGTCGCTGTCTGCCGATTTGTCCGAGCCAACTAATTTATACTCGTTCTTACGTGTCTGCTCCCGCCGCGATCGCACCTTTAATCTTGCAATCCGGTGCGGACGCCCTAGAAATCCACACGCAAGTAGGCAGAGAGGCAGATTTTGGGCGGCTTTGGTCGAGTATAGCTCCCTGGGTCGGTCAACTCAAGGTAATAGCAATTAGTTGCCCGGATGGAGACGGTTTGATCGATTATTTGCGGACACTGTATCAAATAATTTCCCCCCTTCCTTGTCCCCTAATTTGGCAAACTGACGGTAGGCCAATGAGCGGAGATATCGGAACAGGAACTACTAGAGCCGCGGTCAAACTCGGTCAAAAAGTTTTGGCGGCCCAGTTGCCGGGATACGTGCAACTTGCCGGCGGCACTAATGCTCACACTGTCAGCAAGCTGAGAGCCGGCGGACTGCTGTTGGATGGCGGGAAAAATTTGTCAGTTCCCCCTGTCCCATACATTGCAGGTGTAGCTTACGGCAGCTATGCCAGGGTTTTGCTGTCGCCAATTTTAGAACAATTAGAAACAATGCAGACCGATCGAGCCTGTGCGGTTCCGGTGGCAGTCGCGCGGCCAGCAGCCGGAGTTCAAACATCTCGGCTACCTCAGCTCGAAGCCGTCCCAGAACTTCTCTCGGAGGCCGTGAGTTTAGCTTGTTCTCTAGTTTCCCAGCTCAAAGAATTTTAGTTAGTAGTTAGTAGTTAGTAGTTAGTAGTTAGTGGTTAGTAGTTAGTGGTTAGTAGTTAGTGGTTAGTAGTTAGTGGTTAGTAGTTAGTGGTTAGTAGTTAGTGGTTAGTA
>NZ_JAUBQM010000026.1:0-89 GCF_036701245.1 Microcoleus sp. Pol14D4 | reverse complement strand
GTTAATTCCAACAACAAATAACAAATAACAAATAACAAATAACAAATAACAAATAACAAATAACAAATAACAAATAACAAATAACAAAT
>NZ_JAUBQM010000025.1:0-70976 GCF_036701245.1 Microcoleus sp. Pol14D4 | reverse complement strand
AGCATGGAAGCTAATATACTCTATTTTTGCCTATTTGGCTCAAATCCTGACCTCAAATCCTGACGGAGCTTGCGAGCGAACCCAGCTCACTCGCCGACCTTGGCAATACCGCAACGCAGTTGCGGTGAGCAGTTACTCCATATCTTTGAGGGGCAGTTTTAAGTTATTCATCTTTTTATTCACGATCGAGTATTGCATATAATTGTATCATAGTCTTGATAATCATTTAGGATTGCTATATTGAGGCTGCCTTGCAACTGGAAAAACGTATCAATAAAAAAGCTTTGCTGGAGATTGAATTAAAAGCGACAGGCGATGAACTCTATGTCAAATGGGTTGATTTAGAACTCGTTAACGGTTATAACGGATACTATGCCATTTTTCATAAAGGAGTGCAGCAGTTTGCTGTGAAACCTGCTTCATCTCAAGATGTTCAAGCAGTATTAGAACATCTAAAAACGCTGAAATTAAAACCGGCTCTGATAGATTGCGGATATGTAGATCCAGACGGGCAATCAGAACTCTAAAATTCTTAACGCGATCGCACAGCTCCGCACGCACAGAATTACTTAATAGGGCGAATAAGTGAATTTTGGCCCATCTTTTTTGAGCTGCGAGTTTCCCTCCTGGGCTACAGGTAAGACTTTTGACGGAATTGTCGCCCCGTCAATCTGTGCGGTGAACAATCGCAAGCATGGTTTCGGAACAGAGGTGGTGGAGTGGCAACACTCCCTCAACTCTACCTCTCGGCTTTAGCCTAGAAACCGGGTTTCCTGCTGCGATCTCTAGTTTCTTTGCGCGACGATTTTCCCTAGTTTCCCGGCATCTGAGCGTAAATCCCACCCGATGTGTTTCAAAAAATCCGTCTTTCGGCTGAAGTTACAGCCTTTTGGCGCTCTAGAATATGTAAGTTAGTGCTTACATTAATTAAGATGAGTAGAACGAATCGAAGTGCAGCAGAAACCCGCGATCGGCTGTTGAAAGCCGCGATTGAAGTTTTCTCTACAGAAGGCTACGTGGGAGCGACAACTCGTGAAATTGCTCGTGTTGCAGATGTGAGTGAAGTCACTTTGTTTCGCCGCTTTCAGAGCAAAGAGCAAGTGTTGAGTGCGGTTGCCCAGCACATTACAGCATTGCGGACGGAGGCGTTGGCGCATCAAGACGAATGGACTTATGACCTACGCCGCGATCTCCTGCATTATGCAAAGCTCCACGACGACATGCTGGAGGAGTACGAAGCTCTATTTCGGATGTTTATTGGTGAAGCTCACCGGCATCCGACAGAAGCGCTGGAGGTGCTTCAGCAATCATTTTTACCGCTGCGTGAAAAACTAATTTCCTATCTACAAACCTGTGTTGAACGCGGCAGTATTCGTCCGAATGTGGATCTGGCACTGGCAGTGGATCAATTGACTGGAATGCTGCTGTCCGGTATGATTCGCCGCCATGTTTCTCAAGTAAACCGGGGCTATAGCCGTAAACGATACATCGAAGGCTGTGTGGATTTATGGGTGCGGGGAGTTAGCACAGCAGCGTCTTCTGTAAGTCGTACTTCGTCTCCAGAATGAAGGTTCCTGACAATTTTCTTATGAATTTGGCATTTCCCGATTGAAGCACCCTAACCCGTTGCGGTGGTGCGAAGCAACTGCCGGAGCCGATCGCAGAAGTAGAGACTAAAAATGAAACGCCCTCAAATACGGAGTCATGCAACTGAACCAGATTCTATTGATATTCAGGCTTTTACCGAGTTGGAAGAGTCTGAGCCTCAAGACCAACAAAACGCTCAACAATACGCTCAAAAAAAGCGAGCAAAACCATTAAAAAAATTGAAACAATCTACCTATGATGCCGCCGGGTACGTGCAGGGACCGCTCAAGTGGGCGATCGCCCTGACGGCTTCTTTAGGAGCCATTCTAGAAGTCATTGATACCAGCATTGTGAACGTTGCTTTAACAGAGATGCAGGCGACATTAGGCGCAACCGTGACCGAAATTGCTTGGGTCGTAACGGGTTACGCGATCGCCAACGTTGTAATGATTCCGCTCTCAGCCTGGTTGGGGGACTTATTCGGCAAGAAAACCTACTTTGTCTTTTCAATGCTCGGGTTCACAGCAGCCTCGATGTTATGCGGTTTATCCATTAACCTGCCAGTGCTGGTGGTAGCTCGAATTCTTCAAGGCTTGTGTGGAGGCGGACTGTTGGCAAAAGCGCAAGCGATTCTGTTTGAAACTTTTCCCCCTGCGGAACAGGGGTTAGCGCAGTCGGTGTTTGGAGTCGGGGTGATTGCAGGTCCGGCTATTGGGCCCACGCTAGGCGGCTATCTGACCGATACATTAGGCTGGCGCTGGATTTTCTTTATCAATTTGCCCGTCGGTATTGTGGCCGTCATCATGGCGATCGTGTTCCTTCGACCAGACTTGAAGAAACACGGACAAAGCCAGAAGAAAGTGGACTGGACAGGAATTGTACTGCTGTGTATTGCGATAGGTAGTTTGCAATCATTTTTGGAAGAAGGGGAAAAAGAAAACTGGTTTGAATCCGGTTTCATTACGCTCCTAGCGTTTGTGGCGGTTATAGGACTGTTTCTGTTCATCTGGCGAGAACTCAGCACAAAAGCACCAGCAGTTGACTTGCGGGTGCTGCGGCATAAATCCCTGGCAGCCGGTAGCCTTTACTCTGGTATTTTGGGCATGGGGCTGTACGGAGCCTTGTTTGCTATACCGCTGTTTGCTCAAGGCGTGCTGAAATTTTCGGCAATGCAAACCGGATTTCTACTCGCTCCTGGAGCTTTAGCGTCCGCCATCATAATGGTTTTATTGGGTAAAATTTCGACTAAGGTAGATGCCCGCATTTTAATTGCACTGGGAGCCTGTGGAACGGCAGCCGTGATGTTCGATCTGGCAAAAATCACGCCCCAAACCGGAACTGATAATTTGTTTTGGCCCCTAATCTGGCGCGGTGCAACTACGGTTTTGATGTTCCTGCCCCTAAGTTTGGCAACATTGGGTTCCATCCCCAAAGAAGATGTATCGGCTGGCTCCGGCTTCTATAACTTGACTCGTCAGCTCGGCGGTAGTATTGGCATTGCCATTCTGACCTCATTGCTGGCTCAACGAGAGGCTTTTCATCGAGCCATTTTGTTGGCAAAGTTAACGCCTTACGATCCAGAAACAACGGAGCGGCTCAGTGCACTCATTGGTGTGTTTCAGAGTCGCGGTTCTGATGCCGCAACCGCCCAACAACAAGCCCTCGCCGCGCTCTCCCAATTAGTCAATACGCAGGCAGCCGTTCTATCCTACGCAGACATTTTTCGCTTTGTCGGCATTGTCTTTCTCTGTTCGCTGCCATTGCTGCTGTTTCTCGGTAAGGGAGGCGCTGGAGCCAAGGCACCTGCTGCTCACTAATTGCTTGATTTTAATTCTGTAGCGATTACTCCACAGCCTCCGGTTGGATAGACTTTGAGATCGCTTGCCTAAAACAACCAATTTGTAAGAAGATGAATATTTCAACAAGTAGGCATTAACTCTCTTGATTAGGAAAAAAACAATCCCGCACCCCCCTCTAACCGTACTTTTACAATACTCCGAACAGTTTTTAAATAAGGATGCGATGCCTTCAGCAAGCTTCGCTCTTTAAAAACTGTCCGGAGTATTGACGGTAAAGCTTATTTTTATAATGGTGTAGCTGGTAAATCGGAACAGTGGTTGGAAATTTATGTGATTTATATTCTCGAAATTGCGACGCGTTTATTTTATAGCTTAAGCCTACAGCAAACTCCATCACGCACTCAAATAAATTTCGTAAAATAATGGTTGCAAAATCCTAAGAATTGTGCATCAAGAAAATCTCAAACAACAGGATTATTAAAGTTCAAAGCATTACCTCACAAGAGTTGATGGCTATGCAGAACATTTGAAAAATACTCGTTATTCCTTCCCCACTTCTGTACGTTATTTGGTGGCTAATGGCTATTATTATCGCTCTAACTTCTAGGATGCTGTGCGAAAGTTAAATTTAAACTTTATTGGCAACTGAGCGAGTTGATGCTAACTTACGCTATCTCTATACAGGTGAACAAAAGAGACTGGGAACTCAGGATTAAATATGATGGCAAGGTTGACTGCCATGATTTGAGGAATCTTAATTTGGTTAAAGGAATAAAATCGGGAGTTTCATTATATACAGTGGTTGTAGGCGAGTTGTTGTTGAAATTTCCAAATCTTTTTGGCTTGCATCTCTGAGGTTAAGCCCAAGGAACAATCAAAAATGCTTTATTATTTAGCACTGATATTCACTTACCACCCGATCAAATTGTTGAATATTATCAGGTTCGTTTTCAGATTGAATTTATTTTTAGTGATCCCAAGCAATTTATATCATCTCCGGTCGATTGACCGTGATATAATAGTGAGGAACACTACCCCCGTCAGATAAAGAATGCCGAAACGAATTGCGATCGCGCCCCATCTGAGTGTAGAAGAACTTGATTGCTCGTTTCCGTGAAGCTAAAACAACCACCCAGGCCCATCATTACCAAATTATTTGGCTCTTAGCTTGCGGCTTCACGAGCGCAGAAGTGATGGCCGTGACAGGTTATAGTCGCGGTTGGATTTAGGAATTAGTCCGGGGATACAACCATTTAGGACTAGAATCCCTCGGAGATCAACGTTGCAAAAATACCGATTGTGACCCTCTGCTGAATGATGTGGAACAAGCTCAATTGTGGCAAGTCCTACAGCAGCCACCCCCAGATGGTGGGCTGTGGAATGGTCGTGCATTTGCCGATTGGATGAGTGAACTCCAGGGTGAAAAAGTCTGTCGTCTGCATAGGGTGGGAATATCTCAAGTCCATGAAGTTTCGATTGAGAGTTCCTCGCCCGGAACATGAGGAATCAGATCTCCGCAGAACTTGCAGGAATGGAAAAAAAATCTGGGTCGGTTCGTCAAGAAAATCAAGAAGCAGAACCCAGAAAGCGACGTAGAAGTGTGGTCAATGAACGAACATCGTTGCTTGATTGAAACCTGTGTTGAGGCGAGAATGGGTGGATGAGTTTAGTAATGCTACGGCTGTGGTTAACTGGCGGTTTCAATGGTTATGGTTATATGGTTTCGTACATCGGAGTAGCGGAGAAACCAAAAGAGTGGATACTACTGTTTGTCAATAGCCAGCTTTTCGAGCGAGTTTTAGCAGATGAGAGCCCGACATTGGAAAGTAGGCTCGAAAAAAAGAATGGTTTTAGTAGTGGATGGAGCCGGATGGCACTGAGCGTGAAAGCGTGAAAATCCCCCACCGCATACATTGATATTGTCTGCCTTCCCACTCACCCCAACTGCAACAGCCGTGAAAGACTGTGGCCATTGACAAATGAACCGATAGCCAACCGCTGTTTTAAAAGCTTAGATGAATTAGAAGCTGTTTTATTTGAACGATGTTGAAAACTGTTAAATCTCAAACAGCTAATTAGTGGTTTGACTCATTTCTATTGGTGGCCGGAGGCAAAAGTTTAATACTGGTCAATCGACCTGACATTAGATTACGGGATTGTCTGATTGTCAAGCTCGTCATTTACCCCGGCTTTATTTTTATTTTTATGGCAGTTCTATTGCCTTAAATTTAGCCAAAAATCAACTCTCTACTTGTCATTAATCTGCCAAGTCGTTTGTGTTTTCAATCTGTTCTTATAAACGTCTGGAATTCAATACACACCTACTTTGTACCTTTATTGACAAGTTAGATTTAGACCCGGATTTGATTTTAAATCGTCCTAATCTTCCTTCAGTCTTGTATTACGGTACTCTGGCTGCTTAAAAACTGTCCGGAGTATTGCTTTTAGAGAAGCTTGTCCATCAGAAAGTACCGGATTTCTTTTTCCACCTTGTCTTTTCCGAGAGGATTGGATAGCTACTTAAACAATACTCTAGCCATCATAGTGCTTAATAATATTATTTATCAATAAATTTAGAGGTATTCCTTTAGCCACTATTTTTGCTAACGAGAAGCCAAATTCCGCTCAAGCGCCAAAAACAGTCAGAATCCTGATATAGCGATGTTTTTTCCTACTGATTTACATACCTGACCTCAAATCAGTGAAAATTTTTCTCAAATACCCCTTGACGAAACTACCAAAATTGTTGATTATCTATATCAATAACCTGCAATGGCTTAAAACTCCCCTGACATCTTTCTCAAGAGGTAAACGGCCGTGACCAGCATGGCAGAAAAATCCTTCCCAGCCGAAGGAAAATCATTTCCCTGGTGGGCCGGCAACGCCCGCTTAATCAACCTTTCCGGCCGTTTGCTCGGTACCCACCTCGCCCACGCCGGCCTCATCGTCTTTTGTGCGGGAGCCTATACCTTATTTGAGCTTTCCCGCTTTAACCCAGAATTGCCCATGTACGAACAAGGCTTAATCCTGTTGCCAAACCTAGCCAGACTCGGCTTGGGCGGGGGTGCGGGAGCCAAAATTGTCGATACTGATTCGTACTTCGCCGTTAGGGCGATTCACCTCATCAGCTCAGCCTTTCTCGGCTTCGGCGACATCTTTCACTCCCTCAAAGGGCAAGCAACCCTCGAAGCAAGAACTTCTTTCTTTGGCTACACATCGGAAGACGCAGACAAAATGACCACCCTCTTGGGCATCCGCCTAGTTTTGCTGGGTGTCGCTACCTTCTTGTTGGTACCCAAAGCATCGATGGTGCAATTCCTATTTTTTACCTACAAACGCCGCTCAGATTTCGGTCAACCTTGAGACAATAACTGCATGACTGTCTTTTTCTAAAATTTATCTATTGCCACTTTGATTATTTTTGTGGAGTCTGTCCGTAACATTGCCAGAAAGAGCGCATCAAATCAAGCGCTTGTATCCAATTGCTTGTTATGGGGATTTTTTTAGTAACGACTACCGCCTCACATTTACAGTGCGCCCGTGCGTTGCTTGTACTGAAGATGCGATCGGTTGCACTGACTTTGACCCTAAGACTTGTTTTACCAATGCTTATCAGCAACATTGCTAGAAACTTCATAAAAATTACGCATAAATACCGAAAACTACTTTTTCAGTACCACTTTTACGAAGGGGGATAGATGGCTAGCAGATTACCCTTAACTAAAGGGGAAGTCGAGAATTAGATGGATTATGAGGGGAAATACACTGTAGGAGAATCTAAAAAAGAGCGCGAATAAATAATAGATAATCCACTAGAAGCCTCGTTCAAGTTTTTTATTTTTAGCGATATGAATTTATACAGTGCTAACTCACTCAAAGTCGAACTAAACCAGAGAGGTTGCCGCCTAACTCCCCAGCGAGAAACTATTTTGAGCGTCTTTCAAAATCTGCCACAAGGCAATCATTTAAGTGCGGAAGAGTTATACAGGACTTTGCAGAATAAAGGAGAACGAATAGGCTTGTCTACTGTCTACCGAACCCTACATTTATTAGCAAGAATAGGAATTTTGCGTGAACTAGAATTAGCAGAAGGGCACAAACATTACGAACTGAATTTTCCCGAATTGCACCACCACCACCACCTGGTTTGCATTCAGTGTCACAAAACCTTTGAATTTAGCGATGAATCCATTTTAAAAATTGGCAAAAAGCAAGTTGAAAAAGCTGGGGTCGAACTGCTTGACTGTCAATTAACTGTGCGAGCTGTTTGTTTGGAAGCGCTGCGGGAGGGATGGCCTTCTTTGGTGCCGAGTAATTGGTTGTGTCCGAGATATCATTCAAAAATTGAGGAGGAAATTAGTTGAGTTGGATGAAATACATTTGGGTAATGGGGAATTAGTAATTTGTAATTGGTAATTGCTCACTATTGAACTCAGGTAGGGCAATCGCGTTGCAAGTAATGCTAGCAAAGTGATTCTTAGGAAACCAATCTCACCCATTGAAAACTCGCCGTCTTTCGCTTCCCCTTAATACCGCTGCAAGGAATGTTAGCGAAGAAATTATTAGGAAAGCAATCTCACGCATTCAAAACTTGCTGCATTTCCCTTATCCTTCCGTCAAGCAACCTCAGAATCGCCACGTTGGTGTTCCATCCGGAATATGTTAGCGTACAAACTAGCCACAATCTGTTTGCCTTCCTGCGTCAACTGCAAGTAACCTAGAGATTCGCTGATGTGAGGATAAATGCCACTCCAGTAAAACTTAGAGTAGCTTTGCAGCAAATCGCCCGGATGTCGATAGCCCAAAACTTTAGTAGCACCGCTTTCTTCCAACTCGTAAAACAGCGCGCCAATTTTCTGCAAATATTGCGGGTTGCTGAGCTGACCTATCAAATCAGCACCGCGCACTAAACTAGAGTAATTAACTGCATCCTCGTCAGTGTTACCGTCAAGCACCGAGAAACGAGTCTGTTCTATATTCTGCTTAATTATCTCCGCATTAATTAGCTTGTGGTTGCCGAAGCGCTCGTCAATGAACAATTTAGCTCTGTCAACTCGGTAAGGAGCTAAGCTAGCCGCGGTTGCACCGGGAGCAAGTGCAATTCTCATGCCATCTTTTCCCGTAGCATACAATCCTTCTGATTCTTGGTCTTGCCGGCAAACTCCTTTGACATATCCGATGTCTTGACACAGCAAAGAAATGATGAAGTGTAGCCAATCTTCGCAGGAAACTCCGCCTTTGCGAATGTGTTTGCCCCGCAAGATTTCTTGACCGACTAAGCTAATACAAATGGCGTGTTCTACATTGTGATAAAGAGCGTCGCTGTTGGCAATGTTTTCTAACGCCATTGCCCCCACCCAGGCAATAATGTCAGCATAGTCTGATTTGTAGCCTCCATAAGTGCGGCTGTAACCGTTCTGAAGTTGTTCTATGAAAGCCTCAATCAGCAGTTCTGTAGAATTAAACATACCCTGTCCTTTTACCTTAATATTTACTTTTAAGAGCGGTGCATCTATTGGGGAGTCCTCTAATTTTATGGAGGATATTTTAGCTTACAACTCATGCACCCCGTGTGGGTTGTGCTCTGTGGGTGGCAGGTGGGTGGCAATCTCAAAACTCATTGACGCAGCTACGCCCGGGGAGTCACCCAGCAATCTCTCGCCATGACTCAAAATTCCCAAGTAACTCAGTCCATCACTGACACCCATCCCCGCCGTACTGCATACAGCAGCCTGCTGACAATTTTTCGCTCCTCTGAACTTTTTAAACTGTGAGAATTAATTGCGTATTGAATTTGTTGGAACACAGTCCGATCGATCTTACCGGATTTCCAAATGTTCAAGTAAAGTTCGGAAATTTTATATTCAGGAATATAAGCTTTGGTTGTCATCTGCCGTCAACTCAATGTAGATTTCTTATTATCCGGCAATTTTAGATAACTTTATGTGATGTAGATCGGCTATAGAGTGTGATGCGATCGCAGGCTGGAGTTAATGCGCCTCTCCTAAACAATGGTAATTCGATCGAAAAAGCGCGATATGGCGATCGTCATAAATTTTGCTGACGGCTGTGACAATCATCATAGTTGCGCCTAAATTATAGGATGTCACATACCATTCGCCCGTTGCGATCGCCCCGGACAACTGGCAGCAAGAAAGGAAGTTTGAGCGCGGGTCGCGCAAATTTCTTGCCAAAGAAACTCGCGTCGTGTACAATACAGAGTCTGGTATCCTCACTTACCCATAACTATTTTCATTCATCCCGTCCCCCCAGAGGGGAAGGGACTTTCAGTGCGGATACAGCCAAATCACTATATTCAGCAAAAAGCTAGAAATGCCGTAACTCATGCCCACTATTCAGCAACTCATCCGTTCAGCACGGGAACAAACGCAGAAAAAAACCAAATCGCCAGCTCTCAAGAGTTGCCCCCAGCGCCGCGGAGTTTGCACCAGAGTGTACACGACCACCCCGAAAAAACCCAACTCGGCGCTGCGGAAGGTGGCTCGGGTACGGCTGACCTCTGGTTTTGAAGTGACCGCCTACATCCCTGGGATCGGTCACAACTTGCAAGAACACTCGGTAGTAATGATCCGGGGCGGTCGGGTAAAAGATTTGCCCGGAGTTAGATACCACATCATTCGCGGTACATTAGACACCGCTGGGGTGAAAGACCGCAAGCAGGGTCGTTCCAAATACGGGGCCAAGCGTCCTAAAGAGAAAAAATAACACGGAACTCGCCCGATCGTCGGGGTTGGGAAGCAAAAATAAATCCGATCGCGCCGATCGATTGCACGCTCGATCGTCATAAATCGAGATGTGATCCCAAAACCCCAAACTCAATCATTCAAAATCAAAAATCCCAAATAGAACTATGTCTCGCCGCACAGTTATTCAAAAACGTCCCGTTCCACCAGATCCAACCTACAACAGCCGGTTGGTAAGCATGATGGTGAGACGGATCATGCAGCACGGCAAAAAATCCGTTGCCTCCAGCATCGTCTACGACGCCCTCAAAACCATCCAAGAGCGCACAGGGGCTGAACCGTTAGACTTGTTTGAAAAAGCAGTCAAAAACGCGACACCTCTGGTCGAAGTCAAAGCCCGCCGGGTAGGTGGCGCTACCTACCAAGTGCCGATGGAAGTGCGTTCCGATCGCGGTACCACCCTCGCCCTCCGCTGGCTGATCAGATTTGCCCGCGCCCGCACCGGCCGCTCGATGGCCGCCAAGCTAGCCAACGAACTGATGGATGCAGCTAACGAAACAGGCAGTGCTATTCGCAAGCGCGAAGAAACACACCGCATGGCCGAAGCTAACAAGGCTTTTGCTCACTACCGGTACTAACTGCAAAATCGGGCATGGAGAAGAGCGCGATCGTGCGGTATAAAAGCATCGGGTGAGAAATTGGAAAGTGTAAGTTTTGAGTGTTGAGATTGCTTCTCTTGGCGCAGTTGCGATTCGTGAAGCAAACTCAAAACTCCCAAAATCAAAATTGACGCACTCAAAATTGACGCACTCTCTAAATCCTCCATGTCGCATCCTTAATATTTTTGTAAACAAATCTTGCAAAAAATATTAAAATGTAACAATAAGCTCCAGAAACTTTTGTAAGTCGCTGGGGAGTGCAAAATAGGGTTACTGTGTAGTATAGTAGTATTATAACAGCAACACAAGATTAAGGAGGTAGCTGTGGCACGTACCGTCCCGCTAGAAAAAACTCGCAACATCGGCATCGCAGCCCACATAGACGCGGGCAAAACAACAACAACTGAAAGAATTCTGTTCTATTCAGGCATGGTTCACAAAATGGGTGAAGTGCACGAGGGAACAGCAGTCACTGACTGGATGGAGCAAGAGCGGGAGCGGGGAATTACGATTACTGCCGCTGCTATCACCACCAGTTGGAAAGATTACAAAATCAACATCATCGACACTCCCGGACACGTGGACTTCACGATCGAAGTCGAACGCTCGATGCGAGTGCTCGACGGAGTGATCGCAGTGTTCTGCTCGGTAGGGGGAGTGCAGCCGCAATCCGAGACAGTTTGGCGACAAGCCGATCGGTACAAAGTACCAAGGATCGTGTTCGTCAACAAAATGGATCGGATGGGCGCAAACTTCTACAAAGTCTACGCCCAAATTCGCGATCGCATGAGAGCGAACGCCGTACCCATCCAAATCCCGATCGGCGGTGAAGAAAACTTCCGGGGAATTGTAGACTTAGTGCAAATGAAAGCCTATATCTACAACAACGACATGGGAACCGACATCGAGGAAGTAGAAATCCCCGATGAAGTAAAAGAGCTAGCAGCAGAATACCGCACCAAGCTGATCGAGTCCGTAGCAGAAACCAACGACGCCCTCACGGAGAAATACCTTGAAGGCGAAGAGTTAACCGAAAACGAAATTCGTGCAGCTTTGCGGACTGGGGCCATCTCTGGGACGATCGTCCCCATGTTGTGCGGTTCGGCATTCAAAAACAAAGGCGTTCAGTTGTTGTTGGATGCAGTCATCGACTATCTGCCGTCGCCCTTGGAAGTTCCTCCCATACAAGGACTCCTGCCCAACGGCGACACAGCAGAACGATTTGCAGATGACAGCGCCCCCCTGTCAGCCCTGGCATTCAAAATCATGGCTGACCCCTACGGCCGCCTGACCTTTGTTCGCGTCTACTCCGGTATCCTCAAAAAAGGTACCTACGTCCTGAACTCCACCAAAGACAAAAAAGAGCGAGTTTCTCGCCTAATTGTACTCAAAGCGGACGATCGGATAGAAGTTGAGGAACTGCGGGCAGGAGACTTGGGAGCAGCCTTGGGTTTGAAAGACACCTTCACCGGCGACACCCTCTGCGAAGAAGGAGCGCCAGTGATTCTGGAATCTCTGTTTATTCCAGAGCCAGTCATCTCGGTGGCTGTCGAACCCAAAACCAAACAAGACATGGAGAAGCTCTCCAAAGCCCTCCAGTCGCTCTCGGAAGAAGACCCTACTTTCCGAGTCAACGTTGACCCAGAAACCAACCAGACAGTCATCGCCGGCATGGGCGAACTGCACCTGGAAATCCTGGTAGACAGGATGCTGCGCGAATTCAAAGTAGAAGCCAACGTGGGTCAGCCGCAAGTAGCCTACCGCGAAACCATTCGCAAAGCCGTCCGCGCCGAAGGTAAATTTATCCGCCAAAGCGGCGGTAAAGGTCAGTACGGTCACGTCGTGATCGAACTAGAACCTACCGAAGTCGGAAGCGGCTTTGAATTTGTCTCCAAAATTGTCGGCGGCACTGTACCGAAAGAGTACATCGGCCCGGCAGAACAAGGGATGAAAGAAGCCTGCGAATCGGGTATTGTAGCAGGATATCCCGTGATCGACCTCAAAGCTACTATGGTAGACGGGTCTTTCCACGACGTAGACTCTTCGGAAATGGCATTTAAGATCGCCGGCTCAATGGCGATCAAAGAAGCCGTGATGAAGGCTTCGCCTGTGCTGCTAGAGCCTATGATGAAAGTAGAGGTGGAAGTTCCCGAAGATTACATCGGGAACATCATCGGCGACCTCAACTCGCGTCGGGGTCAGATTGAGGGCCAAGAGACGGATCAGGGAATTGCCAAAGTTTCTGTAAAAGTTCCACTAGCAGAAATGTTTGGCTACGCCACTGACATCCGCTCGAAAACCCAAGGTCGGGGCATCTTCACAATGGAATTCAGCCATTACGAAGAAGTGCCGCGAAATGTGGCTGAAGCCATCATCGCTAAGAACAAAGGTAACTAACGATTTTGAATTTTAGATTTTGGATTTTGGATGAAATCCAAAGTCTAAAATCTAAAATGTTAAAATCTAAAATCGCTAAAAGAAACAAGGAACAAATCGAGAATGGCACGCGCAAAATTTGAACGGAATAAACCCCACGTAAACATCGGCACGATCGGTCACGTTGACCACGGCAAAACAACTTTGACCGCCGCGATTACGATGACTCTCTCTGCACTAGGTCAAGCAAAGGCTAAGAACTACGCCGACATCGACGCTGCGCCCGAAGAAAAAGCACGGGGTATTACGATTAATACTGCTCACGTGGAATACGAAACCACAAGTCGGCACTATGCCCACGTTGATTGCCCCGGACACGCTGACTACGTGAAAAACATGATCACCGGTGCTGCTCAAATGGACGGCGGCATCCTAGTAGTGTCAGCAGCAGACGGCCCCATGCCTCAAACTCGCGAACACATCCTGCTAGCTAAGCAAGTTGGCGTTCCCAGCCTGGTTGTCTTCTTGAACAAAGAAGACATGGTGGATGATGCTGAACTGTTGGAATTGGTAGAACTGGAAGTTCGCGAACTTTTGAGCTCTTACGATTTTCCGGGCGATGACATCCCCATCGTCACAGGTTCGGGATTGAAAGCTCTTGAAGCGATGCTTGCTAATCCCAAGACTGTCAAGGGCGAAAATGAGTGGGTTGACAAAATTTACAAGCTGATGGAAGAAGTAGATGCTTACATCCCCACCCCTGAACGCGAAGTTGACAAGCCTTTCTTGATGGCAGTTGAAGACGTATTCTCGATTACTGGTCGGGGTACTGTCGCTACTGGCCGGATCGAACGCGGAACCATCAAAGTCGGCGAAACAGTCGAATTGGTGGGTCTTAAGGACACTCGCAGCACTACGGTGACTGGTGTGGAAATGTTCACCAAGTCTCTGGAAGAAGGCATTGCTGGCGACAACGTGGGTCTACTGCTGCGGGGGATTTTAAAGGCGGATATTGAACGCGGAATGGTGATTGCCAAGCCGAAAAGCATCATGCCTCACACTCAGTTTGAATCTGAAGTGTACATCCTCAAGAAGGAAGAAGGCGGCCGGCACACGCCCTTTTTCTCTGGATATCGCCCTCAATTCTACGTCCGTACCACTGACGTGACCGGCACGATCGCACAGTTCACCGCTGATGACGGTAGTGAAGCAGAAATGGTGATGCCCGGTGACCGGATCAAAATGACTGTTGAGTTGATTCACCCGATCGCGATCGAACAAGGAATGCGCTTCGCTATCCGCGAAGGCGGACGCACCGTCGGCGCCGGCGTTGTTTCCAAAATCCTCAAGTAGGAATCCGATAACAGCTTAAATAGCAGAAAAGCCGCCAAATTTAATCAGGCTTTTCTGCTATTTAGTGATTAGTGATTATTGAGGAGTCTGCCGTTAGCAGTTAGCCCAAAAACAACTGCAAACAGACAACAGACAACAGACAACAAATAACAAACTGAACCTCGAAAATTCAAGAAACAAAAATGGCAACAATTCAACAGCAAAAAATTCGCATTCGCCTCAAAGCTTTCGATCGCCGAATTCTAGACGCATCCTGCGAAAAGATTGTAGATACAGCAAATCGGACAGCAGCCACAGCGATCGGCCCGATTCCCCTACCGACAAAACGGCGGATTTACTGCTTGCTGCGATCGCCCCACGTAGACAAAGATTCTCGCGAACACTTTGAAACCCGCACGCACCGCCGGATTATCGACATTCACCAGCCATCGGCCAAAACAATTGACGCTTTGATGAAATTGGATTTGCCAGCCGGCGTAGATATCGAAGTCAAGCTGTAGATTGAGGCCTTGGAAAATAACAAAAAAAGGAACAAGGGAAAAATACTTTGTTCCTTTTTTTTCATTCCCGGATGCAAGGATAGTCAGAAACCAGTTTTAAAGTTGAGAATACGATCGAGGTGTTGTAAGCTGCGTTGCTGGTAATGGTATGGTTGATAAGATTCTTTTCTTTTTAGAGAAATTTGCTATGATAGTTTAAGCGCTCGCTATTCGATATTTCTTCAATTAGCAGCTATGAACATTCAGTTGGTTGACTCCTTAATTCAAGTCATTGAATCGCTGACACCTGAAGAGAGTTTGTTGTTCCAAGAAAAACTTTCAGCTAGGGCGATTCAGAGTACACCTGGAGTCTGTGGAGGAAATGCCCGGATTCGCAACACCCGCATTCCTGTTTGGACACTGGTTTCGCTTCACCAACAGGGGGCCCGTGAGGCTGAGTTACTTCGGAATTATCCAGTCTTGGACGATCGCGATCTAGAGAATGCTTGGCGTTATTACGATCGCCACCGCGAAGAAATCGATCGTATTATTATTTCTCATCAAACCGATGATTGAAAGGGTGAGGCTTTATTCCAATGAAAATTTCCCGATCCCAATGGTCGAGCATTTACGTAGTCTTGACAGTGATGTTTTAACTTCTTATGATGCCGGTCAAGCAAATCAAGGAATTCCTGATGACGAGGTTCTGCGCTTTGCGACTGCACAAAATCGGGCGGTAATTAGCTTCAATCGCGATGATTTTGTGGCGCTGCACCGTCGTGGCGATCGCCACGCAGGAATTATTGTTTGTAAAGACGATCGAGATTACCTGGGACAAGTTACTATTCTTCATGCCTATCTTCAGCAAGTTGATTCGTTGCTCGATCGCCTAATTCGGATCAAAAAGCAGAATCAGCGTGGGTTGAGTCATCCGGTTTTTGTGGTTGAAGAGTATGGGCGATAATTCACCCACACCAACCAAAAACCTGGGTAACAACCAAGGATTTTTGAGGAAAACCCGGTTTCTGATCCTACGCATCAGCCGAAAGTCTCGATCGCCCGCTTCCCATTTCCCCCCGATCGCCCCTCACCCCCGCCCGGAATTGCCTTTAATCAGTTAAAGTAAGAAAAATAAGCGCAAGTACCGTCACTTTTGAGCGACAATGGCATCCTCTTCCTCTGTAGCAGTTCGCGAACTCCCCTTATTTCCGTTGCCGGAAGTGGTTCTATTTCCAGGTAGACCGCTACCGCTGCAAATCTTCGAGTTTCGCTATCGAATCATGATGAATACGATTCTGGAGGGCGATCGGCGTTTCGGTGTGCTCATGTGGGACCCCAACCAAAACAAAGTCTCTGCCGTTGGCTGTTGCGCCGAAGTGATTCACTGTCAGCGCCTGCCCGACGATCGCATGAAAATTATGACTCTCGGCCAGCAACGGTTCCGAGTCCTGGACGCCGTTCGGGAAAAACCCTATTTAGTCGGTCTGGTAGAGTGGATTGAAGACGAACCGCCGCAAAAAGACCTCCGATCTTTGGGAAAAGATGTCGAACAACTGCTTCGAGATGTAGTTCGCCTCTCTAGCAAATTGATGGATCAGCCGATCGACCTGCCCGAAGACATTCCCAGTTTGCCTACAGAATTGTCCTACTGGGTAGCCAGCTACCTTTACGGTGCAGCGACAGAACAGCAAACTCTTTTAGAATTGCAAGATACTGCTGCGAGATTGGAACGCGAAACCGAAATTTTGACTTCTACTCGCAATCACTTGGCAGCGAGGACTGTACTTAAAGATACCCTCAAGTAGCCAATTTACTTAGGAAAAAGCACGATCGGTTTGACCTGCATTGAAGCCAGAATTAGACATAAATCTGTTTAATCCACAACTTCAAACAGGTTCGGATAGGTTCCTTATAAGTAAGGGGGCAAAATTAATTACATAAAAAGTCTTGACGCTTACATGGCTTTCACGCGAGATTTTGTGTAATTAATTCTGCAGAACTACTTATTTTGGGGTTATGTCAAGTATTAATCTCGAAGTGGCTGGTTAACATCTAGTTTGCAGACTGAGATATCTGTATGGAGGGAGTTTTAATGTTAGATGAGACAGAAATATCTTCAACAAGTGAAGACACAAAAAAAATATCTCAAATTAATTTGATAGAAAGGATGTTAGACCTTTATAAACAAGGACTTACTTATCAGGATATAGCTAAGAGGCTTCAAATAAGGGAACCACAAGTTAAGCACACTTTAGTTTATCATCCTGCATTTAGTCAGTTTTTAGATCTGTATAAACAAGGGTTTAACTATCATGATATAGCCGAGCAGTATCAACTAAGCCAACAACAAGTTAGACAGATTTTAGTGAATAATCCTGCCTTTAATTTGTATTTGATAGAAAATGTAGTAGACCTTTATGAACAAGGGCATACCTATCAGGATATAGCTGATTGGCATCAAATAAGCGAAGAACGAGTTAGGAAAATTTTATATAATAATTCTGCATTTGGCAACTTTTTCGACCTTTATAAACAAGGGCATACTTATCAGGATATAGCCCATCGGTCTCGAACCAGCGAACAACAAGTTAGGAAGATTTTAAATAGTAATCCTGCATTTAATGAGTATTTGAAAGATTTGAAAGAAAGTGTTATGCAGGCTTTAGATTGCAATTCTGAATCTCATCATTTTTTAGAACTTTATAAACAAGGGCATACCTATGAGGATATAGCTGATCAGTATCAAATAAGCAAACAGCAAGTTAGGAAGATTTTAAATAGTAATCCTGCATTTAATCAGTATAGGAAAGATTTGACCGAAAGTGTTAGGCAAATTTTAGATAGTAATTCGGGATTATCTCATCATTTTTTAGAGCTTTATAAACAAGAGCTTACCTATAAGGAGATAGGTGATCTGCATCAAATAAGCCAACGACAAGTTATGTATATTCTCGATAAGAGTTCTGCATATCATAAGTATGTGAGAGAACGTGACAAGAAAAAAGTTGCTGAACCAGCCATCGTTGAAGAAGAGAAAGCAGAACAGTTTAAAAAGAACCTTTATTTAAAAAGCTTAGATGTCCTCTACCCTGAGAGAGTTAGAGAATTATGGGACTATCGGAAAAACGGAAATCTTAAGCCTGAAGAAATTTATACTGTAACTAATATCCTTATATGGCTTAAATGTCCTCTTGATGGATACTCTTGGACAAAGCAACTTGATCATATCACTGCTATCTGGGAAAAGGGGACAAGCGGATGCCCAGAGTGTGCAAGAAAACTTGCACACAGTGAGTCACCATTGTCTAGTAGTTTACCTGATGAACTACCGAGTAAACTACTAGATGACTCATCTAATAGCTCATCGAGTAATGGTAATGAATTGCTCGGTAGTACACCAGATAGTTCACTGGTAGGTTCAGCCTGTGATTTACCCGGTAAACCACCCAGTGCGTCACCATTATTTAGTGGTTTAGCTAATGAACTACCGAGTAAACTACTAGATGACTCATCTAATGGCTCATCGAGTAATTTATTTAAAGGGACAGAAGTAGAAGAAACTCAAACTTTTAAAGAAGGTTCGAGCCGGCAAGTAAGGCTCAATCGCTATGAAAGAAATCCTCAAGCTCGGAAAAAATGTATTGAATTTTATGGAACAGATTGCTGGATTTGTGGATTTGATTTTGAGAAAGTTTTTGGAGAAAAAGGTAAAGGTTTAATTCATGTTCATCATTTAATACCTTTATCTAAAATGAATAAAGAATATGAAGTTAATCCCCGTGAAGATTTACGTCCAGTATGTCCTAACTGTCATGCAATGATACATAGAAAAAATCCCCCATATAGCATAGAAGAACTTAAAAGTTTACTTAACGGTACTTAGACGAAAAACTACCAGCAAAGGGCTAAAAGCCTGTGTCATATAGATTTTATTCAGAAAAGTTAAATTTGTGATAGGTATAGAATTGAGGTCATTTTAACCCCCTTAGACGTATTTTTATTGCCTAGCAAGGGTTTCAATTCTATTAACCACGAAAACTTGTTTAAGTCCCATAAATTAGCATTTACTGCTTGTGTTAGAAAATCACGACCAACCGAAACCCTACGATGCAGTTAGAGGCGGTCAACTGCCACCTCCTGTGGGCGGTGTAGTGCTCGGCGGACTAGCAGGAGTTAAACATCGGCTGTCTAGTTCTGTCAGCGAACATCGAATCGCCGCCTTGAGAGAGACATTGAATTACGGCGATGCGGGCTTAAAAATAGTCATCAAGATTTGTCAAACTGAAACAGGGCCGGTGCAGCGGGCGGCCTGCGATTTGCTTCGACAAAGGCTGAATTCGATCGCCCGCGAAAAATTACAGGCCTTTGTAGCTTCAAGTTCTGATTCAGAATCTGAGGTAGACAGCACGGAAAAAATATTAAAGCACTCATCTGGTGCAGTCTCAGAAAAAAATTACGATCGGCAAATGTCCGAAGCACAGTTAATATTTGAGACAGTTACGCAGCAGATGCAACCAAATTTGTTGCTGTTAGAAGCACTGGTAGCCTCTGTAGAACGCGAAGAATTTACCAGCGAACTGATGAATCTTTGGGAACTATTAATCTTAGAAATTCAGGAACCTCTCAAAGAAATGCGTCAGGCTGTTGGCAGTGCGATTTCCGCCCAACTGCGGATTCAGTGGCTGTACAATCAAGCTGAATCTCAAGCCAACCAGTGGCAGCAGCGAGCTTTGCTAGCTCTTCAGACACAGGATGAAAATTCAGTCCGCCTCGCCGTGGTTCGCAAGCAGGTTGAATTCGATCGGGCCGCAGAACTAAAAATTGACTTAGACTACCAAACTGTGCGAGTAGAAAATCTCAACCGCAACTTGCTGGCTTTGGAAAGTAAGATTGCTCAAGCTAATTCCAAGAAAGAGATACTCAAGATGCAGCTTCATTTTGCTAAGGTACAGCAGCAAATAGACTTCACTTTCAGCCAAGTCAATAGTATATTTTTTAGTCCTTAGTTGTCGGATTCTCCGGTTATATATTGCCTGATATCAAACTTGTCTGACGCAAAAATGTATAGCCCCACTTAAAATTGCTTCATCTAGCTTAGCGCCTTCCAGATTAGCCCCGCATAAAAATGCCCCGCTCAAATTAGCACCCCTCAAGTCTGCTCCTCTCAAGTCTGCGCCCTCAAGGTTACTTTCACACAAAAAAGCGCCTTTCAAGTTGGCCGATCTTAGACTTGATCCCCGCAGTTTTGCCTCGCTGAGATTTGCTTTTTCGAGGTTTGTATTGTCCAAGCAAGCATCTAAGAGATTCGCTTCCATCAGGTTTGCGGCGTACAAAGATGCTCCGCTCAAATTAACACCAATCATTTTGGTGTCGCTCAAGTTGGCGTTTTCCAAGTTTGCCTCAATCATGTCCGCTCCTGTTAATCGTGCGAAACTTAGATCGGCTCGGCTCAGGTTAGCCCCATTGAGTTTTGTCATCACCAGGCAAGCATTCTTGAGCTTGGCAGCTATTAAGTTTGCCCCCCTTAAGTTTGCCAAAGCAAAATTTATTTCTTTGAGATTCGCGCAGGCTAGATTAATATGAATTAGGAAAGCTTCTCGCAAAGAAGCCTCTTTCAAGTTTGTTTCATGAAAATTTCTTTCTCCGGCTGCGTATCGCTTGAGAAGTTCATCAGCATTCATCTCACCAGCCTCCTAAGCTTGACTTAAAAAGTATACTACATAAAATAAAATTATAATACTGACAGTACATTGTAGCAACCAAAGATTTTTAAAGTTTCTGTGTGATTTTTTAACTCTTCGAGTGCGGCTCGAACAAATGCTTGGCAGGCGTTAGCCTCAACGTCCATAAAGAAAATATATTCTCCGAGCGATCGTTTAGTCGGTCTAGATTCAATCCGACTTAAATTAATACCGCGACTGGCAAATACTTGCAAAGGTTTTACCAGTGCTCCGGGCATATTGGCAGGTACGCTAAAAGCTAGTGAGGTATGGGTGCAATTAGACGGTGAAGCATCGAGGATCAACTTAGAAGCAGATTGTGTAATAGATTTAATGGATGAGCGCTCCCCTGGTTCTACGTTGGCGATTTCTCCCCCACTCCTGCTGAGTACCCAAAATCGAGTGTAATTATCGGGATAATCATTAATGGGGTGAGCTAACACTGGCAAATTGTAAAGTTCAGCCGCTCTTGGCGAAGATATCGCTGCTACATTTCTATCTTCCAGATATTGCAATGCTTCCGTGGTAGAATTCGTCGGAATTAATTGAGCTGAGGGAATAAACTGCCCCAACCATAGCTGACACTGAGCTAGCGCTTGCGGATGAGAGTAAACTTTTTGAATCTCGTTAAAATTTTTGGCATTAGACACCAGCGCGTGGGAAATTGGCAAAACTAAGGCGTGTTGAATGCGGAGTTGATCGAGCCGCCACAGTGTATCTAAGGTGACAGTCACGCTGCCTTCGATCGAATTTTCGACAGGCACAACTGAATAGTCAACCTGCCCTACGGCAGATGCCTCTAGCGCTTGGGAAATGGTGGAATAAGGACACAGGGTGCATTCCAAGTTAGTTTCTTGGCTCAACCAATTGACATAAGCTAGAGCCGCTGTTTCTGCATTTGTACCAACAGGGCCGAGATGTGCGATCCTCTTCGAGGGCTTCGCTAACGAAATTTTCATTTAGAGGCAATTTTAGGTTACAAATGTTTGCTTTACTCTCATCAGCTAGGAAGTATGATGAAAAATTAGCAATGTCCCGAAAGCTTTTATCGGTGATTTCTCGGATGACATTGCTGGGCACGCGACTTAGTGCGCTACGTATGTCACCTTAAAAAAGGTGATAGTTTATTAAGATATGCTTAGGAACCCTATATTTTGATATTTTCTCATGTATACCCGCTTTAATTCTTCCCAATCCGTTGAGATCGCCGTACCAGAGGAACGGGTTCCCATTCAACATTATCTACGCCAGCCGAGGCGACTGGTGAATGCCCTTGTCGATCAAAGTCGCACACAACAGCTAAGCGATGACTGTTTCCGCCTAAAAATGCGACCGTTACAATTTATGATGCTGAGCATTCAACCCACAGTAGATATGAGGGTGTGGGCGCAGTCAGACGGCACAATCAATTTGGAGTCCGTCGGGTGCGAAATTCGCGGCGTGGGTTACATCAACGATCGCTTTGCTCTCAATCTCAAAGGACAGCTTTGTGTTCACCAAAGCAGCGGGGTAGCATACTTGAAGGGAAAAGCGGATTTGGAAGTACAAGTAGAGTTACCGCCGCCGTTTTGGGTGACGCCCAAACCCATTTTAGAAGCAACCGGGAATGCTTTGCTCAAGAGCGTACTGCTGAGTGTCAAACAGCGGTTGATGCACCAGTTGCTCTGCGATTATCGCCACTGGGCAAGCAGCGAAAGTGAGCTAATATCGATCGATCTCCCCCCAATCTTATCTTTAGAAGGGTGAAATCCTACTAGAGAAGCTGTTAATTAATGTATAGGGATATTTAGGCAAAAATCAGATCACTTACCACAATATTAGTTAGACGCTTGAATCGGGCATCGGTCGCTTTGTGGGAACTAGCCAGCAGGGATATATAGATAGCTGCGGGTCACTCAAAATCGATGTGAGTAAGCCCTCCATGTTCATCATCTTCCATTATTCCCACGCCCCCAGGCCACTCTGTTGACCTGTGTTTTAAAACTTCGTCTTTTTGGCGGAGTTCGCGCTGTGGTGGCTTAATTATTTTGCCCGGTTGATTCGTGGCGCCCACCCGAATCCTGATTTTTGGCCCGGAATTGCCTAAGCGAATTGTCATCCCGTCCACAACTGACACCTGAGCGATCGGTCTATCATCTACATAAGTGCCGTTAGCACCAAAATTAATAATTTCCCAGCCATTGGCGTGATTCCACAGCTCTACGTGGTGGCGGGAAACTACAGCGCTGTAAATAATTACATCATTGTCGTTCGAGCGGCCGATCCTAACCACAGGTTCTGATTCAAAACACCAACTTTGAACTGGGACAGATTGGATAGGATGTAAGAGAGTTAAGGTAATCACGGATGTTTTGACACTCCACCGCCAGACACAAAGGGGGAGGCTTCCAGATAGATTCTGTGGGATAAAAACACAAAAAATTTGATTTTTAAAGGCGCCGTCAGTGCGCCAGCATAGTCTCTATCTGCAGTAAAAGATGAAATTTTGGCTGCTTGAAGCATTTGAACAAACTTTTGATCCTTAACTTTTGGCGCAGGCGGCAGCAATTGTTTCCCCTGCTCAACCAGAAATTTCAACTCAGACCCGCGCTGGTTGCAGATCTGATTCGAGTTCTCGATCGGGCGACAGTCACTGCTCAACGACTCGTTGTTTATAAAGAAAGAAGTTAACCAATTATTAATCCTGGGGTCTCTAGATAAAATACTTGTTGGTTGTATCAAACAGCCTAGGTCTTTTTGAGTTGCTAACATTTTCCTTATTGATGCGATACCTTTAAAATACAATGCTTTGAGCAGCACTGGAATTTTGAGCGACAACGCATCAATCTCTGATAGCCAAAATACCGATCGACCTTCCTCGCGCGCACCGCCTCAGAATGCGATCGGCAATTAGTCGCAGGGCGAGCGGGAAGGCCCAACTTCAGCTCAAATCTGACTCGGGCGGCTCCGGGTTGGGATCGGGCGGGACAGACTCTTGCCTTTGCCGCTTCAACTCTGCAACTTTTTCTTGAGCTACATCCCTGACTTCTAGAGCTTTATCTTGGAATTTTTCCGCCAGACTTTGAGCGCCCCGCTTCACACCTGCCACATTTTTGAGAGTTCTGTCGAAATCTTCATGTAAAAACTCTGCTACCAGACCGACTTTTTTGTGCAGTCCCTCCGCGTACTGCACTGGCTCCGATACAGCAGCTTCAGAGACTATCGCCCGCTTGCTGCCGATAGTCGAAATAGCTGCCACAGGTAACAAGTAAATGTCGTCTAAAACACCGCGCCAGCCGCTCGATTTAAATAGGTAGTGGGTGACTGAACCCGTGCGGACATCAAATAGGTAGTCAACCACTACACCTGCCTTATTCCCAGCGTCCGTGAGCACCTCAAGGCCGATCGGACAAACAGCTTGTTCCGGCTGATGCAATTCCGGCAGTTCCGGGTTAATGGTGACAAAAACATTTTCCCCCACCGTATCAACTTGCGCCCAAGCGAACCAAGTTTTTTTGCTGCCCAAAAGTCCCGACTTGCAAGTAAAGCCGATCGCCCGCTGGGAGTGAGCATCGAGCCAAACCCGATCTACCCTGCCGACCTCTTCCGCCGTTCTGCGGTCGATCGTGCGGCGGTTGAGCAGTTCGCTGCGCCTAACAATCTGTGGTGATGTACTCATAAATAAACTCCTGAGTGCCGCCTGTGAAAAATGTCGATCGTCCAAAGAAGCCGATTTAATATTCTTCTTCCGAATAATGGCGATTATTATCTGCCTCGGTTAACTCCTCCTCTTCCCTGGAAGTGCCAACTTCTTTGTGGTCGGGAACAGGAATCGTGCTAATGTGCACGCCACCCGATGGAGCGTGAATTTCCTTAGCCTCCCTGGGCTTGACGCTAATTTGTCCTAATTGGACAGAGGACTGATTCGGGCCTACGTTGATTTGAATTTTCGGACCTGAGCGAGCCAAGTGAACGATCAGACCGTCCACAATGGGAACCTTAGCAATTGGCTTACCATCGAGGTAAGTGCCGTTGGTACCTAAATTGATCAGTTCCCAAGTTATGCCGCTGCGCCGCAATTCGATGTGGCGACGAGAAACCACAGCGCTAAAAAGAACGACGTGGTTTTCGGTCGAGCGCCCGATCCGGACGACCTGCTCGTCTTCAAAGATCCAACTGCGGACGGGTATAGACTGGAGTGGATGTAGCAAGGTCAGCTTAATCACATTGGCAGCATTGAGTTTTGGTAGAGCGCCTCAAGATGCGATTTTAGATTTTAGACTTTCGATCGCCCAATCCAAACTCGCTCTAAGAGATTTGAAATAAAAACGTAACCAGGTCTCCTTTGCCCAGAGAGATGCGGTCTCCCGGTCGCAACCGGTGGCGGTTTCCCTTGGGTAGCGGAGTATTGTTGACGTATGTGCCGTTGGAACTGCCTACATCTTCTAGGTAGCAAGCATCTCCCTCCACCCGGAGATTTGCGTGTACCCGAGAAACTATCTCAGAATTAGCAAATCCCGAAACATCGATATCCGGCGGTACTAAGTCATTTGGCTTGCCTATGTGAACCACAGACAGACTGTGAGGCAATTCCATCGGCGTATTTGTCTGAACGTGTAGCAGGCGCGCCGACTGCTGTTGCAGTTGAGTTTTAGCTACACCTGCCGGCTGTGGGCCCGGAACCGGAGGAGAGATAGTTACTGGTGTTGCCACCGATTCAGTTGTAACAGGAACCGAGGGCGATGGCGGGGGATCGGGAATCGTCGGAATGCTGGCGGGAGTTTTTTCCAAGTTCAGCCCCTTATTCAGGGTAACTAGAGGTTCCATTGCCATCAGGGGATCGGGTGGGACTAAATCCGGCGCCGGTGACGATACCACTGTGGGGCCTACAGGCGAGGGGGACGGTAGTGTCCCCTCAACTTCTGGAACTATGGAACCCGGACGCAAGTTAAAGCCACACTGACCGCAAAATGCTGCATCTGTCTGAACTGCTGCACCGCAGTTCGAGCAACTTGCGGTAACAGGTAAAGGCGTGTAGCAAGCCTCACACTGGCTGGCCCCGTCGGGGTTCTGGTGATTGCAATTGGGACAGACAATCATCGATTTCTCCTTGCTATCGGCCAGATTTTCAAATCAGCCTCATAAAAATACTCGTGTATATGGTCAAATTTTAACTTTAACCGCCACAATTCTTATATTGCTTCGCTAATACTAGCAACTGAGCTGACGCCGTGACGTTAGCTGTGATGGGCCTGATTGAGTTAGTGATAATGCTGAGTGTGTTGGCACGCTTGCTGCTCTGTCAGCTATTTTACTGTTTCACCAGCCGCCGCATCGAGCAGCCACCAAAGTTCGCCCTCTGGTTGAACGAATCTGGCTGGATAGGTCATTTCGTCAGCAGCAGGGGCAAAAATTTGAGCTAGGGCGGGTTGTTTGCTGGCTCCTGCGACCATGAAGATGACGCACCGGGCCCGGTTGATTAAGGGGACTGTAAAGGTAATGCGGGGTTGACCGTCTTTGTTGCCGACAGTTACTAGGGCATCCCGGACTTCCAAGGCTGCTGTGCCGGGAAAGAGAGAGGCTGTGTGAGCGTCGTCTCCTATGCCCAATAAAATGATGTCAAAGGCAGGAAACTCGCCCTCGGATACTTTGAAGAACTGCTGCAATTCGGTTTGGTGCGCTGCAGCGTCGGCTGCGGGGTCGCCGGCGCCTGTGGGCATGGGGTGGATGTTGCTGGCGGGGATATTCACTCGATCGAGCCACGCGAGGCGCGCCATTTTTTGATTGCTGTCTGGGTGTTCTTGGGGAACGTAGCGTTCGTCGCCCCAGAAAACGTGAATTTTGTCCCAAGCCAGGTCTTGGGCTGCGATCGCTGTGTAGAGCGGTTCTGGTGTGCTTCCGCCCGCTAAGGCGATCGTACAAAGTCCGCGTTCTGCTATGGCTTCTGAGATTTTCGACAGTACAATTTCCAGCGATCGATCTATTAGTTGTTCCCGATTTGCTAATACTTCAACTACTTTTTTCATTAATTTCCTCTCAACTTTCCTTGGGTGTTGTTCTCAGCAATTGCCAATTTTACCTTGACATTTTGGTTTGAGGTCGATCTGCTGACAGACTCGGCAGCCCGGACACCGCATCCCATAATATTTTATCATCTTATGCCCCTTGATTTAAGGCAAGCAAGACATATTTATACCAGTGCTTTATGGATATTTTCACCGATTGCATTGAGCTTTCGCAACTTTCAATCAAAATTTCGATCTTACTCGGAGCATCTCTGCAGAAAGTAAAAAGCGTTTTTTGGGAGTGCGGTCCGTCCCGCACAGCAAAGTCTATAAATATAGCGAGCCGGACGATCGCACACCGACAGTAAAAGCAAAATTGAGATGCTCCCGATCGCACTTACCCCGGCATAGCAAAAATAATCAAGATTGATGTGGTAGACTAGGAAAAATAGTTTTAAATCCGCACGCTCGGATAGAAGCAAAACTATGTCAATTTTTAAGCGATTTCCTACATCTGTCCGCTATCTAATAGCGCGGTTGCGCCACTGGACCCAACCGGCGGTTTGGGCTCCGTTAGCCGTGCTGTGTGCGGGGGGGTTATTTATCTGGGAGGTCTCTGTAAACCCAGAAAGGTTGAGCATAGATGGCGAAGAAGAAGTAGCCACAAACAATCCAGCTTCGCTATCGGGACTATCTGCTGAAGATACCGCGATTGCGGCTGAAATCGACAGCTCACCAGTGCTAGTCAATCAGTTTAATGGCTCTACTGCTTCTGAACTGAACTTGTTAAATTCATCAGTAGTAAAAAGCCAAGGTTTATTCGAGGAACTTCGAGATCGGGGCTTAGAAACTCCTCAGCCATATTCCGCCCCCAAGCGAGTAGGAAGCAGCGGATTTTTCTCCTTACCAAATTTAGCAAATCCTGCTGTCGAGACCGGAAACAATAACCCCCAAAATTCCAGCTTGCCAAGTTCAAACACAACATCAGCGTTGAGTTTATCTAGCAGTGGGAGACTGACTTCCGGGATAAAAACGATCGAGCCTGAGTCTGGGGGTACAGCGACAGCAACTTTATCGCAGGCGTCGAGTGATGCTAATTCAGGTAAACAAAACGAAAATTCTCTGCCTTTGAGTCCGCTGCAAGCAGCTATGAAAAAATACGTCGTTGCTAACACTTCGGCAACGGCGGCTTCGGTTGAGAAAAAAGCAGACGAGGCTAAATTGCTCGATCGACCGGCTTCCGATCCGGCGGCAGGAAATGCGACAAATTTGCTCCCAACGACCGCTACAGCTCAAAGTGGAGCCAATCCTGTGAATGTTCCCACAGCACTTCCCCCACTTGTGGCTCCGACAAATACCGTGAGCAAGGAATCTCAAGAATTCTTACAACCGACAGCTACAGTCCCTGAACCATTGGCGGGGTTAACTTCCCGAATACCGAACCTTCCCGAAATTAATGCAGGGGCTGCAACGGTGGCTTTGCCGAAAAATCCCTACCAAACTAATTTATCTGGCTCAGGCTTAGCACCTGAAGTTCAACCTGTGGCACTTCCAGTAGCCATACCTTCGCCAACACCTCTACTTCCCAATGTCGGTCCATCTCCCTTTCTAAGTGGGATTGGGGGAAGCAAGATAATTAGCCCTCAATTCTCTCCTAATTCAGCGAATTCTCAATTTCAAACACCTCCACCGAGTCAGCTTAATTTGCCTGATCCACCTAACTTTGGAGTTGTTCCCCAAAATACAAATCAGGGCGTGCAGCCCATTCAACCTCAAACTTTTGCTACACCCCGCTCCCTGGCTCCAGGACGCTACATTGGCGGTGGCGAAATCAATACTTTTTCTAATCCTTAAAAGGAAGGAAATTCGGTCATGAAAACGATATTATCAATTCCCAATACTTAGGCTAGGCGGTTCATGGCCTTCGACTTCGGTTCTCCTCAGCGTAGTCGAAGGGAAGGTAGCCGAAGGCAGTGGAAGGGCAGTACAAGTTCCGAATTACCCATTCTCAATGTTAGCGGTAAAACTTACCTAGCGGCGGCCCGTACCAACAACAATCCCCCGATTCCCAAGCCAAACATAATCGGCAGCCAAGCCGACAGAATCGGAGTCAAAACAGCTTTCACGCCCATAGAACTGGTCATGAAAGAAAATACGTAGTAAGTGAAAATCACAACTACGCTAATACCAAAACTCGTTCCTCGACCGGAGCGGCGCGGTTGAGTTCCCAAAGCTGCTCCCACTAAACCAAAGACCATGCAGACGAAAGGAAAAGCATATTTTTCTTGAATTCGCACCTTTAATTTGCGAATTTGCGGTTCGTCGCCACTGTTTCTAATGATATCCAAACGCTCTAAAGCTTGGGCAATGTTCATTTCCTTGAAATCCCGCACTCTAGCCGCTAAATCTAAGGGCGTGCGGGGGAGCTGCAATTGCTGGTGTTGAAACCTAACTATATTCCGGTAAGAGCCGTCAGGAGCTACTATATAAGCGGTTCCGTTGAAAAAATCCCAGGTATTTTCTGAGGGATTCCAAGTAGCGGATTCTGAAGAAACTATTTGATTGAGGCCTGGGGTAGAGCGATCGATAATTGTTAAACCTTTCATTCGCTGGCCGTCAAATTGTTCTGCATAAAAAAAGCGGGCGAGGATTTCGTCGCCACCTTTTTCTGGTTTGCGAAATTCTGTGTAGATAATATTTTTATCTTGAAATGTAGGTTTTTCTCGCTTCAGGGCTCTGTCTAAAGTCAGAGTAGCTCTGTAGCTGGCGGCAGGTACAACTAACTCTTGCAAAGCAAAGGTGAATCCTGCAACAATTAAACTCATTATCACAGCAGGCAGTATCAATCGGTATACGCTGACTCCGCAACTGCGAAGGGCGATGAGTTCGCTGTCGCTGGACATTCGGCTGTAGGCCATTAAGGTTGCTAGCAGCATTGACATGGGGAAAGCCAATACTACAAAGTAGGGAATTTGCAGGAGAAAAATTTCTATGGCTGCGCCGTAGGGGAGGCCGGATTCTGCTACTCTGCGGACTAATTCAAATAAAGCTCCAACTGTGACGGCGACGGATGTAAAGAGTCCGACGCCAAATAGAAATGGCCCGATTAGTTCTTTGGTAATGTACCAGTCCATTACTGAAATTCTCGGCAGCCAGTTGATGGGATTCAAAGAATTGGATATTGCTATTTTCATAGTTTGGGCTTTTTGCAGTTTGCTCCTCAATCTAACATCTCAAATCTAAAATTATGACCATGGGGAATGCCTTCAAAAGACTATCGCACGAAGTTGTCACCTAAGTAATACTGTCGCACTAAAGGGTTGCTGTAGAGTTCTTCTTCCGCCCCGGAGGCTAAAATTTGACCGTCTCGCATGATGTAGGCTCGATCGGTAATTTCGAGGGTTTCTCGGACGTTGTGATCGGTGATGAGGATGCCGATTTTACGATCGCGCAATTTAGCAATAATGGTTTGAATTTCGTCTACGGCGATCGGATCGACGCCTGCAAACGGTTCGTCTAAAAATAGGAACATCGGCCCGTCTCGCCCAGCAGCTAGTGCTCTGGCCAGTTCAGTCCGCCGCCTTTCTCCCCCTGAGATTTGAATTCCCAAACTCGATGCTATTTTTTCTAAGCGAAATTCTTGCAATAGGAAATCGACTCGATCGCGCCATTCCCAGCGCGGCACTTGAGTTTGTTCTAGGACTAACAAAATGTTGTCCCGCACGCTCAGGTTTCGGAAAATGCTTGCTTCTTGAGCGAGATAGCCAATTCCCAAATGCGCTCGCTGGTGCATCGCCAATTTAGTGATGTCTAAATCGTTTAGCCAAACAGTTCCTTGATTTGGTTTTTCTAATCCGGTTGCTATGTAAAATGTTGTGGTTTTGCCGGCACCGTTGGGGCCTAGCAGTCCTACGATTTCTCCTTGGGCTACCGAAAGGTTGACGCGACTAACTACATTGCGTTTTCCGTAGGATTTGTGAATATTTTCCAGTACAATTTTCATTTTCGCTCCCGGCAACCTCTACAAGCTAAATTTCAGACTGCGGCTTTGTGCGATCGACTCTTTAATTTAAATTTTACCTTTTCAATTTTGTTAGTTTTATAAAGACGAAATTTCGCATCTATCCCAAGTAGTATGTTTTGGCTGAGGCGAAATTTCGCTGCTGCGAGCCGCTTTTACCGGGGGGCTGTAGTTGGACGTTGGGAACCCACTGCATTTTGGGCTGCTGCATCTTGTTCCGGGGCAACCAGATAGACCGATTCTACCTGTCCTGGGTTGTCTGGCAGGGCAATAAACCGCCCTTCGTCGATCAGGTATGTTATGGTTTCGCCGCGCAGGCTGTTGCCCTGCTGCAATACGTAAACATCTCCGCTGAGAATGATCCGGCGCTCGCGGCTGAAATATTGAGCTTGAGCTGCGGTTGCTTGTATTTGGCGGGCTGGATAGTTGATTTGGACGTTGCCGCGGGCTGTCACGATGCCGGTTTTGGAGTCGGCTTCTTGAATGTCCGATCGCACGCTGAGAGTGCGGGGCGGGCCGGCTTGCGGGTAGGTGGGAGAGGCGATCGCGCCTGCCAGAGTGAGGGGCAACAGCAGCGATAATCCTTTGAATATTCGGGAATTGAGCAGTTTAGCGGAGGGCATCATAAGCTTGGAGCCTCAAAATATTTGAAATTGCTGAAGGGCATTATTTCCACTTAGGTATTTTATCTTAACGGTCAGAAAGATTCCCGTGATGTCGATCGATTGACCCGATAGTCTCAACCAATTATCCTAGCAAGACAACAGCGAATTTAATTGGTTATTTTGCTGAGTGGCTACAACTGTCTTAACCGGGAACGGGCAAGAGGCTCGTTCCACAGCAAATTAATATACTTGGGCAGCCCGCAAGAAAGCCAGCCCTCCTCTGTGTAGAGGCCAAGTATACTGCACACCCTAATACAAACATTTATTTAACTTTTTGGTACTTTGATAATTCGCGGCAATTGCAAGCCTGCAACTTCTGCACCTGCAAACAACTGTTGAAATTTAGCTACTTCTTCCGGACCAGCTTGTTGCAAAGCGCTCAAAAGTTTAGCACTTTCTCCGAGTAAGTCTTCAACAGCAATTTCGGCATAACTCGGCTGATAATAACTGAGCCGATTGATTCCTTCTCCCAGCAAGATTACTGCACCGCGCCAGTTTTGATTTCCTAAGTGATAAAGCGCGACAGCAATTTGCAATATTCCCTGATAAAACCTTTTTTCCGGCTCGTCGGCTTCCATCCACAAAGCCTCTAAAGTATCGTGACAAGCGTAAAATTCTTGGCTGTTAAACTGTTCGATACCTTGGAAAAATTCTAGCGGAATTTCCTCTGTCATTCGATTGGGGATTGGGGATTTTCGATGGCGGATGTGTGTTTGAGTAGGCGGCGATCGATTGTTTTTTAATAGCTAAGTCTTAAAAATAGGAAAAATTACGACCTCTTTTCAAAACTACTGCCATTTAACGACCGCCTACTTAACTAATTACATAGTGTCTCTGACAGCTTGAATTTGATCCATTCCTATTTCCTGAGTAGTTCCCGCAAAATCGTTGTCTGGCGTCAGAAATAACATACAGTGACACTCTTTGCGCTCGCGCATGGGAATGCACGGACAGTTCCAGTAGGCGGCTTTTACTTCGGCTTCTTTATCTTCGTAATGGCGACAAGGGCATAAGGGAGCACCTAGTTCATCCTTGTGTTTTGCTAGTCCTTCTATCACGACAGCAGTGACGGAAGGCTCGGAACAAAAGTAAGTTCCGGTGCGCTTGGCGTAGGTTTCGGAGAAATTCTTCATCGCCTCCAAAGTTTTTTCGTTGGAGAGTTTAGATTTTTCTGTTGTGTTCATAGTTTAGGATCGGAGTTGAGGATGCTACGAGCTTTTGACAATTGTAGCGCAGAATAGGATTTTAAACACTTGTATATTTCTGTTTACTTACAAGGAGGAAAACCTTGACAAAGATTGAGTTTTAGGTTGTTGGTTTTTTAGTGGTTTTTGTCTATCCCGGAGG
Source organism: Microcoleus sp. Pol14D4 (assembly GCF_036701245.1). NCBI lineage: Bacteria > Bacillati > Cyanobacteriota > Cyanophyceae > Oscillatoriales > Microcoleaceae > Microcoleus > Microcoleus sp. Pol14D4. The sequence continues at coordinate 38,282 of NZ_JAUBQM010000025.1, read as the reverse complement.
GTGCGGGAAACTTGTGGCATACCGGGTTTTTGGACCGGTCAAAAGATTTGGGCGATCGATCGCCCTCAACTATCATCCCCCAAAGGGGATAAAAATTGGATAAGATAGCACGGCGCTCTTTCTGTGACGGCTATAGGCACGGCATCTGATGGCAACTTCCCCGAACCGCACCCACAGCAAAAAATCTCCTCCTTCTGGGCTAATTTGGCCGGCTGACACCGAGTTAGTCGGATTAGTGTTTGAATTGACTCCCGGCGCTGCTAGCTATCTGTACGCGCAGTATGCTATAGGTTTGCACGCTTGGTTTTTAGGTCAAGTACAGCAAACTGACCCGGATTTATCGAAACTTTTGCACGATGAACAGTCAGAAAAAGCCTTTACTATGTCGGGATTGGAAGGTGATTTGCTTCCCGCTGGCAAAGAATTTCAGCTTTTGGGCGATCGCATTTATCGCTGGTACGTAACAGGACTTTCAAAGCCAGTAGTGCAGTGGCTGAGTCAGTGGCTGCAAAATTTGCCCGAAGAGATAGATTTACGAAATGCTCCGCTGCTAATTCGCTCATGGGATATTGCTTTTGCTCCCACAACTTACCAGCAATTACTAACAGCAGAACTCCCATTATCCCACAACATAAAACTTAGTTTTGTGACTCCTACAAGCTTTCGCAGCAAAGGCTATCACTTCCCTTTGCCAGTTCCCGAAAATGTTTTTCACAGCTATTTGCGCCGCTGGAATAACTTTTCGGGGGTAAATTTTGACCAAGCAGAATTTTTGCATTGGATTGATGAAAATGCAATTATTAGCCGCCACAAATTGGAGTCGCAAAAGGTAGCGGCGGGCAAAAAAGGCATGGTAACGGGATTCACTGGGGCTGTGGAATTTGGGCTAGGGCGATCGGCTCACAATCGTCCTGATTTTGTACAATTATTTTATGCTTTGGGGCGGTTAGCGCCTTACTGCGGCACTGGCCACAAAACAACTTTTGGATTGGGACAAACGCGATCGCAATGGTTGACACAAGCGCTACCTGAAGTGTCGATACAAAGCGTATTGGCGGCGCGAATAGATGAATTGACACAGAAGTTTATGGCCCTGAGAAAGCGTACAGGTGGCAGTCGCGCTGCTGAGATTGCTGAAACTTGGGCGACGATTTTGGCGCGCCGGGAATTGGGAGAATCTTTGTTTGATATTGCTGCGGATTTGGAAATGCCTTATGAAACTGTGAAAACTTACGTGAAGTTGGCAAGAAGGGCTGTGAAAGTCGAGGATTAGCGGTAATTTACTGGTTCCCAGGCTCTACCTGGTAACAAAGATCCGGAGGCTCTGCCTCCAATTTTCCTCCGCAAGCGAGGCAGAGCCTCTAGACATCTATTCCCAGGCTCTGCCGGGGAACCAGTTAAAGGAGGAGAAGATGATTATTTGTTAGCGTTTTGGGTAAATAGGTAGATGTCGTCTCGCTGATATTTTAGTTTAAATTGAGGGGTGTTTTTTAGTTGAGTTACTAGCTTTTCCACAAAATCTCGATCGCTCATCCAGCCAGGATATCTGAGGTTGAGCAATACATAATCAAATTCTGCGAGATTTGCAGGCGGCGCCTGAGCCTGAGTTAATCTTACTACAGGGCGGTGCGCTAAGTGCGGAGCAATCTGAGCATTTGTTAAAACACTGCCTTTGGTTTCAACAAGAGAAATTGCTTCTCTGGTAGCGGGCAAAGTGTCGAGCCCATTTAAATAAATAGTCCAAAAATAGCCGTATTTAGCTAAAGCTAAGAAAGCAATCAAGGACCAAATTACAATGACTCTAGCCAATGGATAATTAGGAAGTGGCAATCTATCAAATATTGTTTTTCCCTTTTGCTGATTGCTAGCTGCTAAACTGGAAATTACGGCAACCAATAAAAACGGCAATATCGGCACAGAATATTGATGAATTAAATCCCGCTGAGCGGGGATATCGGAAAGAATATTCATCGCCAACATTGGCACAGCACTAATTAAAGATGACAGATGACGCGGGGACAGCCACCAAATCAAAGGTAATAGCAATAACGCTAAATATTCAAAAGTCTCTATACAAAACAAACGCCCTAAAACTAGATTTGGTTTGACTATTAAATTAAGAGCTATTTCAAAAACTGAGTTTCCCAAATAGTGATATCGCCCGATTCCCGCGTGTTCTCTTCCCTGATTAAAATACGGTATAACTGCCTGAGTAACTACCAGGAACCAACCCGCGCCTAGAAAGAGAGCTATGAACCCACAATTGCGTTTTTTGTCAAAACACAACAGCCACAAACCCATTGCAGCCACAGTTAAAGATAGCACGGCTTTGCAGCTCAAAACTAATACAATCGCAGCACAAAACCACAAGGTTTTATTCAGCCTAGCGGCTAAGATTGCTGCTAGCAGTGCTGGTAAAGCAATTACTTCTGGGTGGAAGTCGAAGAGATTGACATTAAATACTGCGGGATAAAGCAGATATACGGCGGAAATTGCAATTGCTTTTCGTTCGTTTAATCCCGCTTGACGTGCCAAACTCCAACTCGGCCAAGCGCCTAAAGCTAGGGCAACAGCTTGCACTAAAAAAAGCCAGTGAACATCTGGATATATTTTGTAAAGTAAAGCTAGTGGATAGAAAATAAAAGCGGCATGATCGCCCCAAATATTAATGGCCATTAAAGAGGAAAAGGGCGTTTGATTTTGGGAGATTAAATAAATTGCTTGGTCAAAAATTGCTAAGTCGAATGCCGTTGACTGAAACAAAGCGTGCCGCGCGCTGCTGGCGGCAAATAAGACTATCGTTGTCACGACAATCATTAAAAATACTGGATGAGATTTTAGGGATTTGAAAGTTAGCATTTTATTGGTTTAATCAGCCCTGCGTTTAAATAGCAGGACTTCGCTTTTTTGATAAGTTAATTTAAAATCGGGAGAAGTTTTAAGTTTATTTGCTAACGTAGAACCAAGTTTTTCAGTATCAGGCCAGGGATGGCGCAGGTTTAATAATATGTATTGAAATTCCGCTAAATTTGTTTGGGGCGAAATTTGTGAAAGCAATTTTACTATTGGGCGGTGGGTAAAGTGAGGGGCAAGTCTATTATCTGTTAAAATACTGCTTTGGGGTTGAACTTGTGCGACTGCTTCGCGTGTAGCTTGCCAGGTATCTAGTCTATTTAGGTACATATAAAAATCTTTATACTCGCCCACACATAGGAAAATTAGTAATGACCAAATTATCATGATTCTCGGTAATTGAATTCCCTGCCAAAGTTGAGAAATTCGGAAATTTTTAAATTGTGGCAAATTGCTCCATGTTAAAAAATGTTGCTTATTTGCTTTATCCTCTTCCTTGTCGCCTTTTATTTCTTCCCTGTTTCTTGTTTCTTCCTTTGCGATAACTGCTAAAAATAAAAATGGAATTACAGGCACTGAATACTGATAGGCTAAGCTGCGTTGAAAGGACAAGTCAGAGAGGATATTGATCAGCAGGGTAGGGATGGCAGGAGTTAGCGCTGTTAAATATTTTAGGCGTAGTTTGCCGGAAAATGGCAATAGCAGCCAAATCACAGGTAAGGTGAGGAGAAATAAATATTTGAATGTATCGAATGAAAGAATTTTTCCTAATACTAACTGGGGTTTTAATATGAGATTGATGATGATTTCTAGTACGGATTTGCCTAAATAGCTGTAGCGCCCGACTCCAGCGACTTCGCTACCGCTAAAGAAGGGGATAATTTTCTGGGAAGCTATCAAAAACCAAGCTGCACCTAGCAAAAGTGCGATCGCCCCACACCGCTGCTTTTTTTCGCAAAAAAACAGCCAGAAACCCATAGCAACAACGGTTAGGGACAAAACCGCCTTGCAACTGAGAACTAACACAATAGCGGTACAAAACCACACAATTTTATTTAAACGCGCCGCTACAATTGCTGCAAAAAGTGCGGGTAAAGCGATTACTTCCGGGTGAAAATCAAATAAATTGATGTTAAATACCACCGGATAGAGCAAATAAATCAATGCGATCGCACGAGATTGTTCTTGATTCAAACCTGCCAAACGAGCTAAACTCCATGTAGGCCAAGCCCCCAGGGATAAAGCAACTGCTTGTACCAACAGCAGCCAATGCACATCCGGGTAAATTTTGTACAGCAAAGCTAGCGGATAATAGATTACCGCTGCGTGATCGCCCAAAATATGAATCCCCATTAAAGAAGAAAAAGGCGTTTGGTTTTGGCCGATCAAGTAAATTGCTTGGTCAAAAATTCCCAAATCGAAAGCAGTTGATTGGAATAAAGCGTGCCGTAAACTGCTACCCAAAAAGAAAATTGCTGCCGCAGTAGCGATCGCCCAAACCAAACTCGACGGTAGCTGAGATCGACCTTCCTCTATATTTTCGGCGATCGAGACACTGATGTCCTCACGGTCATCAGCAAAATTTTCCCTATTCTGCATGAAACCTGGCACTAGGTGGTCACTCAAAATATGATTCCATCGAATGTGCTTTCCACGCAATAGTTAACCACTAATTTTTATCCCCGCAATCGTAATATTAGAATAATCCACAAAACATTAAAAAATTGTGAAAGCAATAACTCTTCTCGGCTCCACAGGCTCCATCGGCACTCAGACTCTGGATATTGTAGCTCAATACCCCGATCAATTTCGGATTGTCGGGTTAACCGCCGGACGAAATGTAACGTTGCTGGCCCAGCAAATTCGCCAATTTCGACCGGAAATTGTCGCTATTTGCGACGAAGATCAATTACAGGAATTGAAGGAGGCGATCGCAGATCTCGACCCTCAACCTATTTTACTTGCTGGCGAGTCAGGCGTTGTCGAAGTTGCTCAATACGGTGACGCTCAAGCCGTCGTCACGGGCATAGTGGGCTGTGCCGGTTTGCTGCCAACAATTGCGGCTATCAAAGCAGGCAAAGATATCGCCTTAGCCAATAAAGAAACATTAATCGCAGGGGGCCCCGTTGTCAACCCTTTAATCGAAAAATACGGCGTTAAAATATTGCCTGCTGACTCGGAACATTCAGCAATTTTTCAGTGTCTCCAAGGTGTTATGGTTGGCGGATTGCGGCGAATTATTCTCACTGCTTCGGGGGGTTCTTTTCGAGATTTGCCGATCGACAAATTAGCAGGAGTAACAGTAGCCGATGCTTTAAAACATCCGAATTGGTCGATGGGGCAGAAAATTACAATTGATTCTGCTACTTTGATGAATAAAGGATTAGAAGTAATTGAGGCTCATTACTTATTCGGAATGGATTATGACGACATTGATATTGTCATTCATCCTCAGAGCATAATCCACTCATTAATTGAGCTGCAAGATACATCGGTTTTGGCGCAATTGGGATGGCCTGATATGCGCTTGCCGCTGCTTTACGCTTTGTCTTGGCCGGAACGAATTCATACAGATTGGGAACGGCTGGATTTGGTAAAAGCTGGGGATTTAACTTTCCGAGAACCAGACCACGAAAAGTATCCTTGTATGCAGTTGGCTTATGCGGCGGGACGTGCGGGCGGTTCGATGCCTGCGGTGCTGAATGCGGCAAACGAACAGGCGGTAGCGCTATTTTTGGAGGAGAAAATTCAGTTTTTGGATATTCCGAAATTGATTGAGAAGGCGTGCGACAAACATCAAACCGATAACTGTGAAAGTCCTGGTTTAGAGGATATTTTGGCTGCGGATCGGTGGGCGCGGCAGGAAGTTTTGGCAGATAGTGTGGAATTGGGCGATCGTATTCTTTCGGTTCGCTAATTGTATCAGCAGACTTGCACTTACCCACAAGCCCGCCGGGAATTAATTCTCCGTCTCATAGCTAAAGTCGGTTGAAACCGACTGCCCAACCTTGATAAATATCCAGTCCTCTTTAAGAAAACTTTAGCTATGAGACAGGGGTTTTTAACCCCTGGCGGACTATGCCAAAAAGTGCAAGATATCGCCAAAACCCTATAAAAAATTGACCTGATTTTAGCCTTTTATACACTAACTCCCAACTTGCGCCACCAAATCAGCCGCACTCATCTTTTCGTACATTTCAAAAGGTTGGTGAATCCAAGGATTGTCAGCCAAATAATCTACATAATAATCCGGCTTCGCCACAGAACAAGCCTTGTACCAAAGCACAGCACTCCGAATTTCCTGAATATCCTCGCCGTAGCGACTCTTGAGCCAAGCGATACCTTGATCCAAACTAATTCCCGAATCCACCAAATCGTCAACCAGGAGAATGTGGCTGCCCAAATTATCGCCCACCATTGTCAAATCGCGGGCAAACTCGATCGCACCCCGGACATTTCCGTCAGCCCCACCATAGGACGAGGCCGCTAAAATCGCCAGAGGTTTGCCGAAAATCCGCGACAGAGTATCCCCCACGCGCAGCCCTCCCCTCGCCAGACAGACAATTCGATCGAATTTCCACTGAGATTCCTCAATTTTTACAGCCAAATCCTCAATTTTCCGATGGTACTCAGACCAAGAAACGTAAAGGTCACTCATTCCTAATATTATTGAAATATCAAAGGTATTATTAATTATTTTGGGGAAAATGACATGGATGCAGATGAACTTCTCAGACGGTATGCAGCCGGAGAACGGGTTTTTCACAAAGTAGACCTAGCCGGGGTCAAGATGTCAAGGACAAATTTGCGTGATATTGACCTGAGTCACGCTAATTTAAAAGGTGCAAATTCGATCGGTCTCACCCTCTACAGAGCTAATCTGTATCAAGCAGATATTAGCCAAGCCAACCTCTCCCAAGCCAACCTCATGTCCGCTAATTTTGGCGAATGCGACGCAGTGGGAGCGAACTTGAGCGGAGCCATCTTGCGGAGTGTCGTGTTCAGCGGCGCCGATTTAACGGGGGCGAGTCTCAGGGGTGCAGACATGAGAGATGCCAACCTTCAGGGGGCAATTTTGATTCAAGTTTATGCAGTTAACGCTAACTTGCAAGGTGCAAACTTGACAGAAGTGAAACTTTGTGGAATCAACCTCAGTAAAGCAAATTTAACCGACGCGAACTTAACACAAGCTGACCTGAGCCGTGCTAACTTAACTCAAGCAAATCTGAGCTGGGCAAATTTGACGGAAGCAAATCTGGAAAAAGCGGATTTGAAGGGAGCCGATTTGAGCGGAGTTAACTTGAGCTGTGCAAATCTCCATCAAGCAGATTTGAGCGGAGTTTCCCTTAAGGGAGCAAATCTCCGGGGAGCAAACTTGCATCAAGCTTCTTTGCGCGGGACAAATTTGGATGAAGCGAATCTGAGAGATGCCATGATGCCTGACGGCACAATCTCTGACTAAATAAGGTGAAAAAATAGAAGTTAAAACCGCAGGGTGCTTGTGGTGCACCCTACATTTAGGCTAATGCCTGATTTTTTTAAGGGGATTTAATTCTGCGTTAATCTCAGGCGCGCAAAAATAGAGATAAGCCCCGGACTCGTGTTGTGGAGAGGCAAAAATTTTAGAGTCTTGTTCAAGCTCCCAGATTCATCAGTGGAGTAAGTCTAAAATCTCAAATTGTTCGAGTGAGCGGGACTCTACGGTTCGACTGAGCGCTTGCGGAAGTGTAAAATCCAAAATTCAATGACAGTTCATTTCAAGAGAGTTGCAAAAAAAATTGACGATAATTTAATCTACAACTTTCAGCCAGCCCCGGCGAACGGCGTGGAGCAAGCGGTTGATGGCTGTTTGATCTTCTTCGGTAAGACAGTCATTTAACAGCGCTGTCTTGAGCTGTTGTCGGTGAGTGGGAGTCAGCAGACCGGAGTGATATACCTGAAAGACTAGCTCTGCAATAGTAAATTGAGGTAACAGCGTTTGGGTTCTCATCATGTGTTTTATTTTGAACTCACTTTTGACAGTATTAACTAATTTGTCCAAAATTTATGTGATTCAACTACGGGAGTAAATGTGATCGATTAGCTCTTGATGAGTGATTTGTGTCAGCGGGACATGGGGATCGGATATTTCCTCGATAGCTCTGCTACTTGAAATACAAACCCCGTCCCGATTCCTAGCTTCTGGCAACTCCCACATCTCTACTTTTGGTTAAGAAACGGTGACAAATAAATTAATATTTATCTATTAATAGATTACTAATGACTGCTAGCGAAAACGCTAGGCTTAATTCAGAGTAAAACGTTTAGCCTGTTTAGAAACCTGCTTTTACCTACATTTACCTAGTTTCTTGGTGTGGTCTTTGTTCCGTGGATATACTTAATAACCCGCCCAAAAACCGATACAAGTTTCCGACAGGAGCGGGCATCCGCCCCAAATTTTAAGCTCGAGTTCAAGCTCCAGATTCATCTGTGAAGTCAATCTCAAATCTCAAATCTCAAATCTCAAATCTCAAATCTACTGGCTGCTTCAAATCAAAAATCCCGGCTTCTTCAAGAAACCGGGTCAAGCTTTTCGATCGCAGTACAATTTTTTTGGAGAGGGTTAATGGAGCGACCTATTCACGAAAATTTTATTGTTGGCAAAGCTTGACAGGAGAGAAAGTAAAAATACTCATCTCAACTTGGTGTGTGAGGGGACTAATCGGAAATCCTGACCCATCCGCGGCGGATGGCGTGCAGCAGGCGGTTGACGGCATCTCTGGCGTCTTCGCTGAGAGCGCTTTGGCAGAGTTCGCGCAGTCCGTGGCTGTCAATGCGAGTCAGATTGCCTGAATGAGTGACTTGATAGAACAGTTCAGCGATCGCGCGATCGGATTTTAAAGTCAGAGCTTGCATGAAATCTCGTTGAACTCGACTATTGCAATATCGAGCATTTGAGAAAAGAGTAGGGTGATGGCAGTCGGCTAAGCTGTGTGATCCTTATTGGCTCGATTTGTGACCGAATTCTGCCAGTATACGTGATTTAAATCACAGAAAACCAAATACCTCGATCGCATAAGCTATGATTGGGGTGGTAGCCTCAAGGTTTGACAAAACCTCAAAAAGCCCTGAACGAAAGGCTTTGAGTTCCCAAAGCCGCTGCGTGGCGGGAGTAAGTCCGCTCAACATCGCAGGCTCTGGACTCGGAGATATGTGAAACTTTGGGTTTTAGACACTTGCAGCTTGCAGCTCAGGACATAAAGTTGCGATCGGCGAGCCACGGCCTGAGATACAATAATTATAAATACTTCTATCCCATCTATAGGCAGGCAGGTAAAAAAATGATAACGATTAGCTACTTTTCGATTGCCTTAATCGTTTTTCTTGTTTGGTTCAAAAGTTTTTGGAATGATACAGCGACATCTAAAAAAGACGTGATATCTTGGATAGCCTTAATAATGGGGCCTTTGTTTTGGCCTGTTGTTCTGCCCCTATCCCTTTTGCAAATTACCAGCAAAAAGTCTGTTGTAAAAACAGCCCAATGCGATCAAGAATTATAATAAATTAGGGAAGGAGCTGGCTTCAAAACAGTCGCTTATCTCGTCCTAAATTATTCGGCGTGCATCGCTCCCGGCTGCGAGTAATTTATATTTTTTTGATGAAAAAGATAAATTCAGCTAGAAGGTAGAATCCCAGAAAAATTCTGTATTCTAAAACAGTATTTTTTTACCGCTATCAAATTCTGCCTTCTGCTTTTTAACCCCGCCCAAAAACCTATACAAGTTTCCGACAGGAGCCTGCAGCAGCCCAAAACTTGAGGCTGTTGTTCAAGCTCTCAGATTCATCTGTGGAATAAATCTCCAATGTCCAATTGTTCAACTGAGCCAGATAGACTCAGCGCTCGCTGAACGTATCACACCGAAGTCTCCAATCGACTGAGGCCTACTTTTTTTGTCACATCGTGATTTAATGGTGCGGCTCAGTCAAAATTGTTCAGGCAAAATTGTCAGACTCAAATTATCGGACAGCGACCACAACATTTTTACCCAAAAATTATCTGCCACCTCAACCAAGCTCAAAATTGATATGTAATGTAACATGGCCCGTTGCTTGCAAAAATATAACTTCAGACATATTTTTGCCTGCCGCTGACCAGCTTAAGAATTTTTATACTACCGGTGGCAGGGTACCATTAATCGAATGTGGGAAAATCCTGACCAGGCGTTGAAAAACAGCTAGGATCTTTGCCCTTTAAGCTTTTCCACCTACCTTTCTTCAAATCGCAGCAGCTCTAAACGGGAAATTGTAGAGTTCGTTTGCGTCCAAATAGCCTAACTCTTACCGCAGTTAGATACACAATTCAAGGCAGAGACTGCAATATGAAATAGGCAACAAGAACAGTCGTCTAAAATCGCAACTAAAACTTAGTTTGGGCGATCGGGCATCAGGAGTGTATAACGGGAAACAGCTAAATTTTTAGAGGTGCGAGATGTTTGGGAACTTCTAAAAAAAAGTGCCGTCACGGTATCCAAATTAGTTATTTGCATAAAAAGTAGGAGTCAAAATGAACCAAGTATCTGAGAAACCAATTTATAGAGTTCTTAATCTATTGTCGCTGCTAGCGCTGAGCTACTATGCAGCTACTTCCATCAATTATATTTTCGAGAGTGACGCTCACATCTACAAGTACGACAGCCAGAGTAATTCCAACGCATCACCAGCGCAACTAGAAGCACACCGCTCGGAATAAATAGTAGAGATTTTCTCGGAATTAATGCCGAAGCAAATTTCGGATAATTTGCTAATCGTTAAGGCTCAGCTCTACTTTAACAACAATTAGTAAACAACTCTTGGCTAAAAACTTAATATTTGAACTCACAGGTATTAGCCATCGAATCTACTACCAAAATCAACTATTTAGTTGGTTCTCAACAGAGACCAGAGCGATAAAAGGATGGCAAAGCATTTTCCTCAGTAAAAGCATTAATAGCTTTAGTCATCGCTTCATCAAGAACATTTGAAGGTGGATATGCTTCTGAACGGAAAATCGCTTTGATTTTGGCCCACTACAACTCTATCGGACATAAATTCGGGGAGTAGGGAGGTAAGAATTTTACCTTGGCTCCGATAGATGCAATCAGAAAATTGATGGCTTCAGCATTATCAACAGGTAAATTATTCATAACTATAAATTGCGCCAACCTCATAACTGGCGCAGGATTCGCCAGCAGCCCACAATTTTATATCTTAGTTCCAGTTCCCAGATTCATCTCTGGAGTAAATCTAAAATCTCAAATCTAGTGACAGTACCGTCACAAATCTACCGGCTCACCTTTCATCCCAACTTCCCCAAAAGACTAGCGCTGCATTGTCTGATTGTCCGGATGGATGTGGATCACGGTGGAAATGACTGATTGGGGTTGAAAAACTGGGTTTTTTAGCCAAAATCCTGCGTTGAGCGTGAGGGATTTGGTTGGAAACATGAAGGTGATGAGGCTCAAAAGTCTTTCCGGGACTGTGTTGGGATGCACTTTTGATTGAATCCCTCCTCCAGCGTGCACGGGCTTGCTTTCAAAGCCAGTTAAAAAATTTTGATTTTTGGGGAACTATTGGCGAAAATCAAAAGTCTGGTCAGGTACAGTGTACTTAAAAGAAATCGCAGCTCAGTTCCAGCCCCATTGGGGGCGATCGAACTCTCCGGCGATCCACAGTGCCAAGGACCCGGTGCAACTTCTCAATCTTGAGAGCATACTCCGATTAAAAATCGTCTCTGTGTATCTTCCGGGTATTGTTTTAATAATGACTAGCCATATCGACGGTCATTATGGTAAACTCGCAAACGTTTAAGTGGAATATTTTCGTGTTAGAGGAGGCAGTGGTGGAGTCGAGAGTCAAAAGCAGGAAACAACCGAGATTTGCTGCTCAACGAATACAGGATTCAACTCGCGCTCCGAGGCTCGCTGCTGACAATTTAAATTACATGACAGCTTATAGCAGCCGGGTCAATTAGGGTCTCAACCGATGTCCGGTTTCATTTATTGAATCCCTTTGGAGGGAAAAGTGTATTGTAGAAAAATGATTGATCTTTTAGGAGGAGTGTAAATGACACAGGTAACTAATCCAACACAGCCAGCAAGTTCACTACCAGGTGGTAATGGTGGCGGTGGCTCAACCGTTATCGGCATCGAAGGTCAAAACAGGCTGAACGGAAGCTCCGGCAGCGATATCATCTTGACTTTTGGGGGCGCTGATGTCATCGCTGGTGGCAGTGGCAACGAGCTGATTGTATCGGGTGGCGGAAATGACAGTGTCGGCGGCGGCGACGGCAACGATACCATCCTTTCAGGCAGCGGCAGCGATGTGGTCGCTGGCGGTACCGGCGATGACTTCATCTTTGGCGGCAAAGGTGATGACCTCGTAGACGGTGGTGATGGCAATGACTTAATTTCTGGCGACAGAGGCAACGACACCGTACTCGGCGGATCGGGCAGCGATACAGTCTTTGGCGGCCAAGGCAACGATATTGTCGGCGGCGGCGACGGCAACGACAGCCTGTTCGGCGGTAAAGACAACGATACTGTCGATGGTGGTGCTGGCAATGACTTTATCTCTGGCGACAGAGGCAGCGATGTCCTGACCGGCGGTGCTGGCAGCGATACGTTCTACTTCTTCTCCAGCGGTGGCGATTATGGGGTAGACACGATCACTGACTTTACCCCAGGCGAAGATAAGATCCGCTTGAAGCAGGGCGGTGTGTTCGCTGGTTTGGGCAGCAGCTTCGAGGCGAGCGAGTTTGTCGTCATTTCTGGTTTCAACGCAGCCAACGCAGGAGCAACCGCGACGAACAAGTTGGTCTACGACCCATCAAACGGTGCGTTGTACTTCAACGGCAGCAACGGAGTGCTAACTGTTGCTCAGTTGCAGCCTGGCCTGACGATTACCTCGAACAGCTTCGAGCTGTTCTAAAACAACAGGCTGTTGTGGGGCGGCACCGGAGAAAATTCGGGGCTGTTCTCACAAAGCCGATAGTTGTAAAGGATTTCAACCTCACTCTGCCACAAGCGGGGTGAGGTTGAAATATTCAATACAGGAACAGAAGCAGGGGCAGTTAAAAAAAATCGATCGACAGTTATTGATGAAATTAATCGATCGCCCGATCGGGCAAAATATAAATACAAAGTTTTTAAATCAGAATTTCTAGGTTTTACTGAAGCGGTAAAGAAACCGCAACTGCACCGCGAGCAATGACCACTGAAGAATATATCCGGCAAGCCCAAATTTATTTGAACCGGGGGAAGTTAACTGAGGCGATCGAGTTTTGCAAAAAGGCGATCGAACTTCAACCGTTTTCGCCCTCCGCTTACACGACGTTAGGCGAAATTCTCGAAGCTCAAGGCGATCCGACGGCGGCAAGAGACGCTTTTGTGCAAGCTTTGGAGATTTCGCCAAAGTTTTTTCTGGCTCATGCTTATTTGGGTCAACTTTACAGCGACTATGCGTGGCTGGATGAGGCGGTTTTTCACTACCGACAAGCTCTGGATTTGAAACCAGACTGGGCGGAACTACACTATAACTTGGGAAATATTTTTCACAAGCAGGGTAATTTGTTGGGGGCGATCGACTGTTACCGAAAGGCGATCGCCCAAAAACCGGATTATCTCGATGCTGTATACAATCTGGCTGTGGTTTTAGATGAAAATAGTCAGCTCGAAGCGGCAATGGATACCTACCGACAGGTGATTGCCGTGGCGCCGGATTACGTGAAAGCTTACAGCAATCTGGGTGTGATTTTGCTAAAGGACGATCGCACTGCTGAGGCGATCGAGCTTTACGAGCGGGCCATGGAGATTAAGCCGGATTGGGCAACGCTGCACAATAATTTGGGTCAAGCCTTGCTGGACAAAAGTCCGGAAAGGGCGATCGCATCTTACCTCACAGCTATTGAGTTGGAGCCGGACATGGTTTTGGCTCACTACAATTTGGGGAAAGCGTGGCAGTTACAGGGGGAACATTCGGCGGCGCTTGCTTGTTTCGAGCGGGCGATCGAGATCAATTCCGACTATATTTCGGGCTATACAGACGCCGGGTTTTCTTTGATGGTTTTGGGCAAAATTGCTGAAGCCATGCCTTATTTTGAGCGGGCAATAGCTCTGAAGCCTGATTTTGTTGAGGCTTACTGCCGCTTAGGAGACAGGCGCAGAGTTGCGGCGGTAGAAGATGATGAATTGTCAAGGGCGATCGCTGCGTGCGATCGATTTCTCACAGCACTAACTGGAAGGAAGAAGAAAGAAGGAACAGGGAAGAAGGAAGAAAAAGAAACTATTCCCAATGCCCTACGCCCAACGCCCAATGCCGAATTACCAATTGCTGAAATTTGCGATAATTTAGCCGAAATTTACTTGCATTTGGGAAATGCTCTAACAGAGTACAGCGGATACGAATCTGCCGCCGCTTATTATCAAAAAGCTTTGCAAATTCAGCCACAAAATGCAGAGCTTTACTGGCGCGTGGGAAATTCCTTAGCTCAGCAACAGCGGTTCAGTGCAGCAATTGCAGTTTACCACATGGCTTTGACGATTCAACCTGCTTTACCGCAGGTTTATTTTGAGTTGGCAAAACTGCTGGAAAAACAGGGGCGCTGGGAACGGGCGATTGATTATTATCAAAAGGTTTTAGATCTGCAATTGCACGGGTATGGGGATCGGAAAAAGTGGAAAAAAGACAGTTTTATTTCGCCCGATAGCACTTCTATAAAACCTCCTCACGGTATTTATTTATCGAGTTGGGATTGGCTGGTTAATGCTAAGTTGGATGCTGAGAATTATGTGGAAATATTTTGGAAATCTGCACCAGAAGCAAGGGCCGAAAATATTCCGAATTCCCAATTTGGGAGATCCAATTCCAAATTGGCCAATTCCGAGTGTGCCGGTTTAACTTGCGGGCTGTGTTTGCAGCGACTTTCTAAGTGGTTCGATCCGGTGCATTTGGGTTGGGGAGTGTGCCGTTTGTCCAACTCGCAACCGATACCTGTGCAGTCGCCCAAAACTTTTGTGGCTGCAATTCCCAACGGGCGAGTTTGGATTGTGCCGCAGGAAAATTATTGGCTGATTTGCAAGGCGATCGCTGTAATTACTCCTGACAATTATTTGTTGGGTGATGTGTCGAGAGATTATCCGGGCTTTTTACCTGGATGCGAAAAGCATGATATTAGAAAACACAGCGTTTTTAATTTAGAATCATTCCCGCCTCTCAAGCAAATTGACGGCAGAGTGGCGGTGCTTTCTGGTTTGTCTGGAAATGTCTATTTTCACTGGATGGTTGACGTTTTGCCGAGGATAGAATTGCTGCGGCACAGCGGTAGGGATTGGGCGGAAATTGATTGGTTTTTGGTGAATAGTTGTCAGCACCAATTTCAGCGAGAAAGTCTGAGAATTTTGGGGATTCCCGAAGAAAAAGTCTTGGAGAGCGATCGCTTGCCTCACATACAAGCAACAGAGTTAATTGTGCCGTCTTTTGCGGGATATTTGGGCTGGCCTTCTGGGTGGGCGATGGATTTTTTGAGGCGCGAGTTTCTCAAGGGAATTATACCTAGTTCGAGCTATCCGAAACGCATTTATATCAGCCGCAGCAAAGCAAGATATCGACGAGTTTTGAACGAGGAAGATGTGGTTGAGGTTTTGGAGAAATTTGGCTTTGTTTCTATTTTACCTGAGTCGATGTCTTTGGCAGAGCAAATTGCTCATTTTTACCACGCTCAGGTGATAGTAGCAGCCCACGGCAGCGGCTTGACAAATACGATTTTTAGTCGCCAGGGAACTAAAGTAATTGAGTTGGTGTCGCCTCACTATATCAGCCATTATTACTGGGGAATCAGTCAATATTTGCAGTTGGAACATTACTTTTTAACGGGCGAGGCTTTTGAATGCTATCCTATTAGACAGTTGATGTATCAGAATTCCCTGACTGAGGATATTTTGGTGAACTTGAGTTCGCTGAAAAAGATGGTTGAAGTGGTGGGTTTGGGTTAGTTGGTGTCTGGAGCAAGTTTAATTATGCCCTCGATTGAGAAGATGGAAAAGGCAGCGGTTGATTTGAGTCGGCAAGCAGAACTTTATTTAGCCGAAGGAAAGTTGAATGAGGCAGTTGCTGCTTGCGAGTCAGCGTTGAAAATTGAACCGAATTTGGCGACAGCTTGCCAGACGCTGGGAAAGGTGATGCAGGTGCGAGGGGAAATCGAGCAAGCTAAGCAGTGGTATGAATCGGCAATCGATCGCAATCCAAATTTGCCGGAAGTTTATGCTAATCTCGGCAGTTTGTATTCTCAGGGGAAACAGTGGGAAAAGGCGATCGTAAATTGTGAAAAAGCAATTTCGCTAGCGCCGAATTTTGCTGCTGTTTATCGGCAGTTGGCGAGAATTTGGACGCAGTTAGAGAAGCGAGAAGAGGCGGCAGACTGTTGGTATCAAGCTTTTAATATCGAGCCGAATTGGGCAACTGCTGAGGAAAACGTCACTCTGGGAAATAGTTTGGTTGAATTGGGAAAGTTCGATCGTGCTATTGAGTGTTATTCGCGGGCAATTAAGTTAAACCCGAAGCTGGCAATCGCTTATCACAATCTAGGAGAAATGCTGGTTGGCCAGAAGCGGTGGGATGAGGCGATCGCCAATTACCGACAAGCCATTGAAATTAATCCAGATTCTTTTGAATCTTACCACAGTTTGGGTAAAACTTGGGCGGAGCGAGGAGAATTCGATCGGGCGATCGCCTGTTACAACAAAAGCCTCGAACTCAATCCAAATTATGCTCGTGCTTACGTGGGTTTAGGTAATGTTTTCGCACAAAAACGCGACTTTGATGCAGCTATTAAATGTTACCGTCAGACTCTGGAAATCAATGATAATTCCTACTGGGCATACAATTGCTTAGGGGACGCTTTGGCTCAAAAACAACTGTGGCCCGAAGCTATTAGTTGCTACCGCAAAGCTATTGCAATAAATCCCAATATTCCTTGGTTTTATGTCAATTTGGGAGTTGCCTTAACCTGCGAACAATCCTGGGATGAAGCTGTGGCTGCTTACCTGCACGCGGTTCAGATTGAGCCGAATTTGACCGGAATCAATCAACGGTTGGGATATGTTTTGCGGAAGCGCAGCGAATCGGGTTTAGACAGCACAATCGCAACTTATTGTCAAGGTGTAGAAATACTTGCAAGCGGGAAAATTTACCACAACTTGCTGGGAATTGAGTTAGATGGAGCGGAGTTTTATATAAATTTAGGCAATATTTTAGCGAAACAGAAGCAGTTGGAAGGTGCGATCGTATTTTATAGCATGGCACTGCAAATTGAACCCAATGCTGCAGAAGTTGTCGCCCAACTCAATGATGTTCGGGCGAAACAACAGGAGTTGTACGCACAAATTGCCGCTTACCGCCGCCAAATAGAAATCGAGCCGACCAATTCTAAACCTTACAACGATTTAGGAAATATTTTACCGCAATTAGGCGAATTAGAAGAAGCAATTATTTGCCACCAAAAAGCGAGCGAATTGAGGGGTTGGCCTGAGTGTGCGGCGAAAGATTATCAATTTACCCAAGATTGGTTTACCCACAATATTCCTATTTGGCAACGGCATTTGCAGCAATTTACCGGAATTGCGGATTTTCAAGTTGTGGAAATCGGCAGTTTTCAGGGAATGTCTGCTTGCTGGCTGCTGGATAATATTTTAACTCATCCGACGGCAAAGATTACTTGTATTGATTTGTATTTTCAACAACATTTTAAGGGCAATATTGTTAAAACGGGAGCAGCAGAGCGCGTAATTGAGTTAGAAGGTTACTCTCAAGATTTGTTAATTAATTTGGCTTCGGACTATTACGATGTTGCTTACATTGACGGCTGTCACAAACCTACCAGTGCTCTGCAAGATGCGATTTTATCTTGGAGGTTGGTGAAAGTTGGGGGATTGATGATTTTTGATGATTACGAGTTTACGTTTCCCGACAGCCCGGAGCAAGATACTAAAATTGGGATAGATGTTTTTTTGGAGATGTTTGGAAGTCAGTTAGAAGTAGTACACAAAGGCTATCAACTGATTGTCAAAAAAATCGGCAGTCAAAGTTTGGGCGAAGAGCAAACTCTGTTATCTCTGGGCTGGGAAAAGTTGGGAGATATTGCGGCAAATTCCGGTTATTTGGATGAGGCGAGCGCCCGCTATCAAACAGCTATTAAAATAAAGTCTGGCAACTACTTAACTTACCACAAGTTGGGTAAAACTCTGCAAAAGAAAGAACTATTTGACGAAGCTCGGGCCGCTTACCAACAGGCGATCGCACTAAACCCTAATTTTAGTTGGGCTTACCACTTTTTGGGAGAAACTTTGCAGGCGATTGAGGAACAGGGCGAAGCCGCTACTGCTTACCGCAAAGCTATTGAGTTAAATCCCGATTTTTGTTGGACTTACAACAATTTAGGCGATGTGCTGATGGAGCTGTCTGAGTGGGAGGAAGCTGCTGTTGCTTACCGCAAGTTAGTTGAACTCAATCCCGATTTCTGTTGGTCCTACGAGAGATTAGGTAGGGCTTTGGTTGCACTGGAAAATTGGGAAGAAGCGGCGGTGGCTTACCGCAAAGCTATTGAATTAAACCCCAATGATTGTTGGCTGTACAATAGTTTGGGGGAAGTTCTGGAATCACAAGAAAATTGGTCGGAAGCAGCAGGGGCTTTTGATCGTGCTATTGAGCTAGAACCCGATCATAGTTGGCTGTACAAAAAGTTGGGTGATGCACTGCGGAAGCAAGGGGAATTGCAAAGGGCGATCGCCATTTACGAAAAAGGCATCAATCTCGATCCAAAATCCTGCTGGTGTTACGAAGGATTGGGTTTGAGTTTAATTGCCAAACAGCAGTGGGAACCTGCAATCACTAATTTAGTTCAAGCACTGCAAATTCAACCCGATTTGTTTGAAGCTTACGATAATATAGGTTATGCTCTGGAACAACAAGGAGAAGTCGATGAGAGCGATCGGGAAAAATGCAGCAATCAAATATTACCCTTAAGTGTTCTCAAAAAATACTGTGGGTTTACAGAAGATTTGATTGTTGCAGCAGAATCCAATCCGCACCTCACCTGCATTGACATCCATCCTGCGAGTCAAATTAATTTATCTGATTCCAAAACAATCGACAGCAGTCGCAGATTTTGGGAGCATCAAAGTCATTCCAGAAAAGCTTTTGTTGCCGTATTGCCAAACGGACGAGCTTGGGCAGATGTTGTGACTACCGCCGTGATTACTTCAGACAATAAACTTGTTGCTGATATTTCAATGGGTTGTGCTGAATTGGTAATCACTTCCGACAAATTGCCTCCCGCTGAACACGTCGATGGAAATGTGGCTTTTTTATCGGCTCGCTGGGGTGGAGCCGCTTATTTTCATTGGATGTTTGATGTGATGACGCGCTTTGATCTTTTGCAGCGTAGCGGATTGATAGAAACTATAGATAAGTTTGTTGTCAATGCCTCGGATTCTTCCTATCAAGCAGAAACTTTAAAGACATTAGGAATTCCTCAAGATAAACTTTTAGAAAGTCGCTGCAATTTACACATTACCGCCGATAAATTAATAGTCCCGTCAATATCTTATGACGGATCGGGCGCGGTTTCTAAATGGAAGTGTGAATATCTCAAACAGACATTTTTAAATGAACAACAGCCACTAAACGCAGACTATTCAGAGCGAATTTATATCACCCGTAAACAAGCATCCTATCGGCGACTCGTCAACGATGAAGAGGTAATTCAATACTTAGAAAAATTCGGGTTTCGCCGTGTCAAGTTGGAAACGATGTCGGTAGCGGAACAATCATCGTGTTTGGCTGCTGCTAAAGTAGTTGTTGCCCCTCATGGAGGGGGGTTGACTAATCTAGTTTTTTGCAGTCCTGGAACTAAGGTAATTGAGATTTTTTCTCCCCTTTACGTGCCGCATTGTTATTGGATGATTAGCAATTTGTGCGGCTTGGAACATTACTATTTACTGGGCGAGTTGGTGGATGACAAAACTCAGAAATATCTGGGACATAAAGATATGCGGGTGGATTTGAAGTCGCTGGAGAAGTTAATGAGTCTTGCAGGAGTGTTGCATGGATAATGATTACCACGATTTGGGGAATTCCCTGCAAGAAAGCGGTCGGTTTGAGGAGGCTGTTGCTGCTTACAAAAAAGCTATTGAATTAAATCCTAATTTTTCTTGGTCTTATCACAGTTTGGGCGATGTTTTGCTGAAACTTGAAAAATGGGAGGAAGCTGTCGCTGCGTACAAAAAAGCTGTTGAGTTAAATCCCTATTTTTCTTGGTCTTATCACAATCTGGGCGATGCTTTGCTGAAACTTCAGCGATGGGAAGAAGCTGCTGTTGCTTACCGCTGCGAGATTGCACTTAACTCTGATTTTGCTTGGTCTTTTTGCAATTTAGGCGACGCTTTAACTAAACTAAAACAGTGGGATGAAGCTATCGCTACGTATTTAAAAGCAATTGAAATTGACGGGGATTTGCCGGGAATTTACGAGAAGTTGGGATACGCTCTTGGACAAACAGAGTCAAATTTAAATTTAGTGTTAGAACAATCTCAATTGCAAATTACACCGGAAAATTGGGAGTTTTATTTGCAGTTAGGAAAGAATTTAGCCAAGTACGATCGCCCAAAAAGCGCAATAATTATTTACAACTTGCTATTGACAAATATACCGAGTTATGCAAAAAGTTCCGCGAAATTAGAGGATTTGTTGCAGCAGCAAGAAAAGTGCGTTAGCGCAGCCATCGAAGAGGATCGCGCATTAGCCTCATCTCGCGCAACTGTCGCCGAAAAACCCGATGATTGCTGGTCTTATTATAATTTAGGTGCTGTTCTGAGCCACCAAAAATATTGGGAGGAAGCGGCGGCGACATTTTTCCAAGCTATAGAAATAAATCCCGATATTCCTTGGTGGTTTTATTACAATTTGTGGGAAGTTTTTGTTAGGCAAAACAAGCTAGATGAAGTTGAGAACTTGTGCCGCGAAGTTGTTGCAGCTCAACCGGAGGCTTTTTGGCCTTATCTGAATTTGGGGGAAGCTTTGACGAGGCAAGGTAAAATTGCGGAGGCGATTGATTTTTATCGAACTGTCAGTTACAAACAAAGTTTTGCATCTCTCATCAGTAAGAGAACAGGCAAGATGCCTGTTCCACAAGCAGATACAGGCAAGATGCCTGTTCCACAAAATTGGAACTTAAAACCAGTCAAAGTTCCTAACTTTATAATTATTGGTTCTCAGCGGTGCGGCACAACTTCTCTGTACACTTATTTAGCCCAACACCCGCAAATTTTGACTCCGATTAAAAAGGAGATGGATTTTTTCTCGTGGCACTTTGACAGAGGGATTGATTGGTATTTGGCTCATTTTCCGCCCATGCCTTCGGGAGAGGAATTTGTAACTGGTGAAGCAAGTCCGAGCTATTTTGACTCTCGGGAAGCACCGGAACGTCTCTACAGCCTGTTTCCAGAGGCGAAACTGATTGTACTTTTGCGAAATCCGGTCGATCGGGCGATTTCTCAATTTTACCGCTTGAGTGGCTTGAATTGGGAAGCGCGATCGCTCGATCGAGTAATTAGCGATGAAGTTGAACGGTTGAATCAAAATCCAGAATACATCATTGGCGAGGAACCGGGGAATTATTTAGCTCGCGGTAGGTACATAGAATTTATCAAAAACTGGCTGACTTTCTTTCCCAGAGAACAGTTGTTAATTTTGAAAAGCGAAGATTTTTATGCAGGTGCGGCGACAACAGTCAAGCAAGTTTTAGAATTCTTAGATTTGCCGGAATATCAATTATCTGAATACCAAAATGCTAATCCCGGTTCTTATCAGCGGGTAAATGAATCGGTTCGCGACAGGTTGAGCGATTATTTCCGACCTTACAATCAGGAATTAGAGGAATATTTGGGGAGGCAGTTTGATTGGGAATAAAGTTGAGCTAAGATTAGAACAACTTCTAAGGAGGTAATACCGATGCTGACGAGCGAGCTAGATACGCTACTTAAGGAACAAGCACTCCAACGCCAAGATCCTGAAGATCGCTACATTACCGATAGCGCCAACTGGGAACAATACGAGACACTGCTGAATCGGATTGGAGATACAGCGGGATATCGAGTTACTTATTTAGATGGAGTTTTGGAAATTATGTCGCCTTCTCGCCGCCATGAAAGTCGCAAAACTGGCATTGGAAATCTGCTAGAAATTTACTTTGTAGAAGCTGAAATCGAATATTTTCCTTTTGGGTCTACAACTCTGCGACAAGAGGAAAAAAGTGGCGGTACGGAACCGGATGAAGCTTACTGTATTGGCACAGATAAAGAATTTCCCGATTTGGTAATTGAAGTTATTGTTACCAGTGGCAGTATCAATAAACTAGAACTGTATAGAAGGTTGAATGTGCGAGAGGTTTGGTTCTGGCGAAATGACCGATTTTCTATCTACCATTTGCGAGAAGAAATTCCGGTTGAATTCGTGTCCAATTGCGGTTATGAATTAATCACACAAAGCGAATTGCTACCGGGAATTGATATCGATATGTTGAGAGAATGTGTAAAAAATCCTCACCCGTTAGCAGCAGCAAAGGAATGGAGACAGAATTGCCGACCTACTTAAACAGCAAGTTTTAAATCTGCTAGCTGTCGCAAAGACAATGAACTGAGCTCCCGCGCGCGCCCAAGTCCGAGGAAAAGACCCGCCTCCTCTTGACAAGTCGTACTCGTTATGAGTACGCTAAAGTAAGCAATTGAACCTAAGTACCTAAGAATTTAAAATCATGCTGACGAACCAAGAAGGTCAAAGAGTACCCAAAGTCACCTTTCGCACTCGCAAAGACAACGAGTGGGTCGATGTCACCACCGATGATATATTTGCAGGTAAAACCGTAGTAGTCTTCTCGCTGCCGGGGGCTTTTACTCCCACTTGTTCGTCAACGCACCTCCCCGGTTACAACGAATTGGCGAAAGTTTTCAAAGAAAACGGCGTAGATGAAATCGTTTGTATTTCCGTCAACGACACCTTTGTGATGAACGAGTGGGCCAAAGACCAAGAAGCAGACAATGTGACGTTAATTCCCGACGGTAACGGCGAATTTACTCAAGGCATGGGAATGCTGGTAGACAAAACAGATTTAGGCTTTGGCAAGCGGTCTTGGCGTTATTCGATGCTGGTAAAAGATGGCGTGGTTGACAAAATGTTTATTGAGCCAGAGGAACCGGGAGACCCTTTCAAAGTGTCCGATGCCGAGACGATGCTCAACTACATTAACTCCGCAGCAGCGAAGCCGAAGGTAGTTTCGCTGTTTACAAAAATGGGCTGTCCCTTCTGCGCTAAGGCTAAGGCAATGCTGAGTCAAAAGGGCTTGGATTATGAAGAAATCGTCTTGGGTCGAGATATCACAACTCGATCGCTCCGGGCTGTGACTGGGGCTACAACGGTGCCGCAAGTATTTATCGACGGCAAGTTGATCGGTGGTTCCGAAGCCCTAGAGTCTTATTTGGCAGTTGCTTAGTTAAACCAAAATACTTAACCTGCAGGTGCCCGCGTGCACACCTTACAACGAGTAAGGTGTGCACTGTGCGCCTTTGCCGTATTTTGCGGTATTTAGCCCGATCGAGCTTCGGAGTCAAAAAGTTAGATTGGTCTATTGATCCATTCTCGTGCAACAATTACTGGGGAAGTAATATTAAAAACGCAAGAAATGGGAGTTACCGATCGTGGATTTGAGTTTAGTATCGTCAAATATCTTAAATCCCCCAATATTAGCTTTTTTCATGGGAATGCTGGCAATTTTTCTCAAATCCGATTTAGAAATTCCAGCGCCCATCCCTAAACTCTTTTCGCTGTACCTGCTGTTTGCCATCGGATTTAAAGGTGGCGTCGAACTGTCCAAAAGCGGAATTGACCAGCAAATAGCCCTGACAATTTTGGCAGCGATGCTGATGTCAATGCTAGTACCAATTTATACTTTTTTCATACTGAGAATCAAACTCGACTCTTACAATGCCGCGGCGATCGCAGCCACCTACGGTTCCATCAGCGCCGTCACATTTATTACCGCAACCTCCTTCCTCACAGCACAGGGGATCGACTTTGACGGTTACATGGTAGCCGCGCTAGCATTAATGGAATCCCCGGCAATTATAGTAGGTCTCATTCTAGTCAGTGTATTTGGCGGGGAAGAAGGAAAACGCGAAATAGTTTGGCCAGAAGTGTTGCAAGAAGCATTCCTAAACAGTTCAGTTTTTCTGCTGATTGGCAGCCTAATTATGGGCGTACTGACAGGAGAACATGGTTGGGAAGTTATGAGTCCGTTTACTCAAGACTTGTTTTACGGAGTTCTGACTTTTTTCTTACTAGACATGGGGCTGGTTGCAGCAAGCAGAATTAAAGATTTGCAAGAAGCAGGAGTTTTTCTGATCGGCTTTGCAATCCTAATTCCGATACTCAACGCAGTAATTGCTTTGGTAATAGCCAAATTAATCGGAATGCCGCAGGGAGACACTTTGCTGTTTTCCGTACTTTGCGCGAGTGCTTCTTATATAGCAGTACCAGCAGCCATGCGCCTAACTGTTCCCGAAGCGAATCCAAGTCTTTACATTTCAACTGCCTTAGCAGTGACATTTCCATTTAATATCATTGTAGGCATTCCCCTGTATCTATACGGAATAAATATGTTTTGGAGGTGAGATGATGGAGTCAGTCAAAAGAGTAGAAATCATAGCCCACTCAGTCGAACTCGGCAAGATTTTAGACGGTTTAGACAAAGCTGGCGTACCGGGTTATTCGGTGATCCGTGATGTTGCTGGAAAAAGCACTAGGGATCACGTTTCCCGTGATTCATCAATGACGGCGCTGGATAACATTTATGTGCTTGCTTTTTGTTCACCAGCTCAAGTTTCAGCAGTTGCAGAAAACATTAGACCCGTGCTCAATAAATTTGGTGGGTCGTGTTTTATTTCAGATGCGGTGGAATTGCTAATTACTAGATGCGTCGGGTAGTCATTAGTTATTAGTGATTATACCAATTCGGAAAAATTGAGCTACACATAGATTCTACGCCATATGTTTAGGGACACGGCAATGCCGTGTCCTTGAGCGAATAGGCAACTTTCATCTTAGGCTTTGGTTCCATCGCCACTGGTGAGAATGCCAATCCGTTTCGCCTTTTGGGTAACTTTTTTATTATTACTTTAGCCTGATTTTAAAAAGGCAATTTTGAAAATAATTTCTGTCTATTATAGCACTTTTACAAGTTGACAAAAATCAGCCATTAGCCATTAGTCAGCGGTCATTTCAGGATTAATTGCCCTTCCCAGCCGGGGCAGAATTCAGAATTCTTAAGAGATAGAAAAGAATCAGTTGCAAAAATCCGTTAGCGTGGTAAATTCTAAGCCACAACAGGCGATCCTCCTCGAAGGCTTCGCTAATGCCCGATCGACTAAGGATATTTTCCATAGGAGTTTAAACATGGCTGCATTAAAAGTCGGCATCAACGGATTTGGTCGCATCGGACGGCTAGTCATGCGTGCCGGCATCAAAAACCCCAACATCGAATTTGTCGGCATTAACGACTTAGTTTCGCCCGACAACCTGGCTTATCTTTTCAAATACGACTCTACCCACGGCATTTACGACGGCGAAGTGGAAAGCAAACCAGACGGCATTGTCATTGACGGAAATTTTATACCCTGCACAGCGATTAGAAATCCGGCAGAATTGCCTTGGGATAAAACGAGTGCAGACTATGTTGTAGAATCTACCGGATTGTTTACAGATTTTGAAGGCGCATCAAAACACTTGACGGCGGGAGCAAAACGAGTAATACTTTCAGCACCCACAAAAGACCCGGAAAAAGTTCCAACTTTTCTAGTAGGCGTCAACCACCACAAATTTGACTCAGCAAAAGATACAGTTGTTTCTAATGCTAGCTGTACGACGAATTGTTTAGCACCAATTGCCAAAGTAATTAACGATAACTTCGGTTTGGAAGAAGGCTTAATGACTACAGTTCACGCGATGACAGCTACTCAACCAACTGTAGACGGGCCCAGCCAAAAAGATTGGCGGGGAGGACGCGGTGCGGCTCAAAATATTATTCCATCTTCCACCGGTGCAGCAAAAGCTGTTACTTTGGTGTTGCCAGAATTGAAAGGAAAATTGACTGGAATGGCCTTGCGGGTGCCAACTCCCGACGTGTCTGTAGTTGACCTTACTTTCAAAACGGCGAAGGAAACTAGCTATAAAGAAATTTGCGAGGCAATGAAAAAAGCTTCGGAGGGCGAACTCAAAGGCATTCTGGGATATACTGAGGATGCGGTGGTTTCGACAGATTTTCAGGGCGACGCGCGATCGAGCATTTTCGATGCAGGTGCGGGAATTGAACTGAATTCTAAGTTTTTCAAAGTTGTTTCTTGGTACGACAACGAGTGGGGTTATTCTAGTCGCGTGATAGACTTAATGCTGTCTATGGCCGAGAAAGACGGAATTTTGAATAATTAATTTTTTTGGGGTGGCATTTTGGGCTGGAAAGCGTGTCCACCCCACACACCAATTCCTATGAATTTTTGTGGAACGGGCATCTTGCCCGTTCCTGATAATGTTATCTAATGTGAGTTAAACTTTTTTTATTTCCGATTCGAGCGCGCTCATGTCTGAATTACCACCGCTGAATAACGAAACTATTTGGGCTATTCTCAACGAAGAAATCGACGATGCTGCTGTCAATCAGCTAGTTTGGCAGTATCTGGGCTACCGCTGGGATGCCGAGACTGGCAAGTGGAACAGTGCAGGAGTTGCACCCGAGTGGCGTCAAGAGTACCCGGAACCGCCGGATTTTATCGATTCTAGGCCGGCGACGGTGAAATTGACTCGATCGACTCCTCCAGAAAACAAGCAGTTGCTGAAGGAAAAATTGGGCTTTAAAGGCTATAAAATTGGGGAATTCGGGCCCCGACAGACTCGCAGGGCGACGATGGCTAATTGGTTGATGGGTTTTATGGAATCTGGGGCGTAAGAGGAATATTGGATGGCTGTGCGGTGGTTGCCACCGTTAGAGTAAAGAGATATGAGATTTTTTGGCAGGAAAACCCCTAAATCCCTATAAAGGATTGAAACCTTGATTAAACTCTTCCTTTCTTTCTCTGTGTCCTCTGCGTGCTCTGCGGTTAATTAACAAAAATTAAGTTTGTTGAAAGTCAAAAAACACTAAAACCCGCCAATTCCAACCTCCTCATCCCCAACCCTGACATCGGGCTGTTCCGTAAAGTATCCTAGAGTCGGCACAAAACAACTGTGAGGTAAGCTTTATGAAAACAACTACCATATCTCGCTTAACCAGCATTTCCCTCGCTACCCTAATGCTAGCGGGCGTTTCAGTCAATGCGATCGCCACACCAGCCACCACCGAACCCACAACCCAACTCGCCCAAGCAACTGCCAAAAAGCGCCTCGTAGTCATGGACTTCGACTACGGCCCCACCAACAGCTATTACACTTCCTACAGGGGAGTCGGCGCCGCCAAAGGCATCAGCGAACTGTTAATCAACGAACTCGTCAACAACGGCACTTATACAGTAGTCGATCGTAGCAAACTCGAACAAGTGCTCAAACAGCAAAATCGCAGCGGCGCGATGGATGCCGGCACAGCAGCCGAAATTGGCAAACAATTAGGAGTTGACGCCGTACTCATCGGCACCATTACCAAGTTTAATATCGACAAACAATCCGGCGGCGGCAGTTTCATGGGAATCGGTGCCGGTTCACAAAAAACCAAAGCTACCGTTCAAATAGATGTGCGGTTAATCGGTACAGCTTCAGGAGATATTCTTGCCACCGCCAAAGCCGTTGGAGAAGCGGATCAAAGCGATTCTAATATTTCCGTTAGGGGTATTGGCGGCAATTCTGGCAGCAGCAATGAAGACTCACTTTTGAGCGCGGCAGTTGACAAAGCCGTATCCCAAATGGTGACCAAACTGGCAGAGGTATCTAAGAAATTAGGTTAGAAATTTTTCAAAATTTTTAGATTTTAGATTGGTAATTGTTAACTCCCCAATCTAAAATCTAAAAATTTTTCATATCCTTGAGCTGCAATTGTACCCGTTAATATTAGTTTTGTTTAGGAATCTGCATTTTCCTTTATACTAAACTCTATCCATTTCGCTCAACATACTCAAGCATTAACAGTTTAATTAGCATTGGGACTTGAGCCAGGATCAACGCATTTTCCCTTTTGAGTTGGGTTTAAGGCTAGGTTAGAGACTACTTTAGAAACGCCAGCTTGTTCTTGAATCCATCCGATTTCCCCCGGTTGCAGCTTGGCGCTTTCTACTTCAACTGTTGGCTTAACTGTCGGGGAAGGCGAGGGAGTTGTCACACCGGGAGGCAGCTTGGCGCTTTCTACTTCAACTGTTGGCTTAACTGTCGGGGAAGGCGAGGGAGTTGTCACACCGGGAGATGGATTCTGTGCCTGTTTTGAAACTGTAGAAAAATCTTTATTTGACTCGGGTTTGGGAGAGTTCGATCGCACTATTTCAGGAATAGAACAAACTTTCAATTCCAGCCAATTGCCTTGAGGTGTAAGCTGTTTGTTTGTCACCTGCAAAACGCTGCCGACTGGGACTGTTCCTTTGACAGTCAACTCACCGATTGCAACTCGCAAATCCAAGCGATCGCTCTCTTTTTCCACTGCCCCAGCCCCAGAACTTTTAATCTCTATAAACGAGCCGATTTCTAAAGATTTGACCGGAGAAGGTACAGATTCAACAGTTTTTTCTGGCTTGCTTCCAGGATTAATTAAACCGCCTTTGCCAAAAATCGACTCCCCGGCAGTATCGATCGCGCGACCCACCGGAGGGATGAAAAAATAAGCAAATACACCCCCCAAGCCTAATAAAAATAAAATTTTCAGCAGCAGCGAAAATGGGCTTTTGCTTTTGTCCGGCTGTAACAACTGCGTTTTTCCTTCAGAATTCCCATCGCCAAGGCTTGTGGGCCCATTCAAATCCGTTGGCATATCCTCGCTGTCGGAAATTAGTTCGATAGGCGTATCTAAAGGTGCGACAGACAGTTCTGTCAAAGTATTGCCGTCTTCCCTCAAATGTGCTTGACAGTGAATTAAAGCAACAGTGACGTTATCGTGACCGTTTCTAGTATTAGCAATCTCAATCAGTCGATCGCGCGCCTTAGCCAAATTAATACTACCGTCGAGAATTGGCAAAATTTCCGCTTCCCAACATTCCTCAACCCGGTCTTTATCGCTCAAACCGTCGGAACACAGCAGCAAAACGCAGTCTTCATCCACGGGAAAACGCTGCACAGTCGGGTGCAAAGTGTTCGACGAAGTAATCCCCAAAGCTTGAATCAGAGCTCCGGCGGCCACTTGTTCCAAAGCATCCCGGTAGAGAGAGTAGCCCAAACGCACCTCGCGGCAAGCCACATTATCATCGAGAGTAACTTGATAGCAGCCGGTGCGGGTAATCCAGTAAGCGCGACTGTCTCCGACGTGGGCGACATAGAGTTCGTGAATGTGGGCTAAACCCATAACTAGGGTAGTTCCCATCCGCTGGCGGCCTTGGCGGTGTTCGCTGTCGTTGCGACTGGCTATCTTGTCGTTAGCAGCACAAGCCGCCCGTTCCAGCTTGGAAGTCAGGCTCAACGGGTCCCAATTAGCCTGATGTAGCGGCATTTGCTGCAACTTGTCGCGCAGCACACCAATTGCTTCTGCCGAAGCTACTTCGCCGCCGTCTTGTCCGCCGATACCGTCGCAGACGATCGCGCAAGCTTCCGCACCCGGGCTTCCTGCGAACAGCGTACCGCTGGGCGGATAGCAAGCATCTTCGTTGTGAGCCCGGGATCTGCCTACATCTGTGCCCGTGGCAATTTCAACGTGACGATCGTAATATCGGCCGCACTTTGCCAAAGCTTTATCCAACTGGCCCATCAATTGTTCGCCGTGGCGCACTTGACCGGCAACCATTTGCTGGCAAAGTTGCCTCAAAAAATTAGCAATAGCCGGGTGAGCATCTTCGAGCCACTGCTGCCACAATTTGCCCAACTGCGACAAATGAGGCGGTTTGCGATCGGGCTGCAATTCCAGAAACCGCACCAATTGCCCTTCCACCCGCAGCAGTTCCGGAGTCAGCAGCGTGGAAGCCACGCCCTGAGAGATACACGGCTGCCACAACTGGGCAATTTGCCACAGCCAATTGAGCTGCCGCATCGCTGCCGATCCTTTCCAGGAGTCTGCCAATTCCGGCATTAAAGATTCCGTCACCTTCAAAATCGGCCCGTTTTCCAGTAGCCAAATATCTCCCGATAGCTTGCTCATCTTGGACGATACCAGGCCGTATACTTGAGGTACGTGCAACTGATAGGCAAACAGTCTCAGATAAGGAGTGACAACACTCGGAATCTCATCGGGCAGTTCCGGCAAGTGTTCGGGTTGAGTATCGACAAGAAGTCGATCGCGCTTGACCAAGTAGCGACCAGCGATCAGATCGCCTGGCTTACACCCTTTGATCCCTTCACCTAAAGCCCATAAGTAGTGTTTTGCCACAGAGTTTTGCATAAGGGTTCCTGACGCCTTTGGGCAAGCGTGCTGATCTGAACTATTTTAGCGATGAACCTCGACGGGTTGATACGTGGCGATTATTTGACACTCCCGCTTTCTCAACAGACGCAGATTCTTAAGACTTCGCAGTCCTAATATCCTGATTTTTCAGGTTCCCGGAATCACCACGTTTCCACTTTTGTGTGCGTAGTGATATCTGCTACACAAAACTTGGCTAAACTTATTTAAGTCTCACCATTCAATCGGGATTGCTCCTGAAGGGTCTGCTTCCTGCTTCACCCAAGGGAGTCGGCTCCTTCTTGTCCACAGGCGTTAATTCGGGTGTAGCCCACCCTAATCGAATTAATTTTAGTTGAAGATTTTAGCCGTGAGTCATCCAATATTTTCAACCTATTTAACAAAACGCGGACTTCCGTTCGACCTTGTGACAGGCTGGTCAGTTTTGACTTGCACGCTCGGTTTACTCTCCCAGATAATTAAGCCTTGGTTTTTGGCATCGCTCTAATTCTACCACCCACAAAGGTTAACCAGTCAAGTTAAGTATGACTAACTTTAGTAAATTTTTTTGCTGTTTAGTCCAACTCCTGACAATATTTTAGGCGTGACTTTCCCCCAGTCTAGGGGTAGGTTTTAATCTCTTGTACTGACACGAATAGTTTACCATTTTGTTGACGGCCGGATGAATCTTGCTATGAGCTTTCAGGGTGAGACGATCGCGCGACGCCCAAGTCCTCGGCTTGAAAGCACGCTGTTTTCAGCATATTCCTGATAGTGGCAATTTCCGAAAAAATCGCAGCACTCAAGGGAATTAAGATTTTAGACTAACTATAATGGTATGATGCAGCTAGGTAGAAATCACCTGACCCGACAGGTATAAATAAATATCAATTCTCGGTTTTCTCGCCAAGGGTGTTAATTGCCTCCTACCCGAGTTTCGCAAGTAAAGTTAAATTTAACCTGGCCCAAAGACGGATAAAAGCCCCCAGATTCATCTGTGGAGTCCATCTAAAGTATAAAATCTACAATCTCACATCTCACATCTACTGACGGATGCAAGCTCCCGACAGGAGTGGTGGCGAGCAAAAAAAATTAGATATTAGTTCAAGCCCGCAGATCCATCTGTGGAGTCAATCTCAAATCTCAAATCTCAAATCGACTGACCGGCCTCTGCAAGCTGTTGAGTATTTAACCATGCCCCCACATGAACCCAGCGCCTTTTCCAAGAATGTGCCCGATCCGAAGCTACTGCCTGCCGTTGAAATAGACGAAATACTCACTAGCATTCAACATTCTCACAGTTTTTATTACAAAGTGATGAATCTTGAGGTTTGGGCGCTGGTGGAAACCTTGGATGGGCTGTTTCCCGGCGCTTGGGGTCAGTTTATGACCAACCGCCAACTGGCAGTTAAACAGTTTTTGGAACGAGATCGCGTTCCAAATTCTCCGGTCGATGCTGGGAAGGCGCGGGAGAAATCCGAGGGCAGTGGGAAGAAGGAAGAAGCCGGGAGTCAGGAGTCAGGAGTCAGAAACAAGCAGGAAGAAGAATAAAAGCAGCTTTTTTCAATTCTCCCTATCTCCACCTTTCCTAGGTATCCAAGTCTAAATCCCCTTCAATCCTCAAAGCGAGAGACGAAACAGAACTTTCTTTTCCCCCCGTACTCCCCTGATTAAGAGGAGTACGAGGGATCGAAACTCAGCTACAAGCGACCTTTATTATGGGTTTCAATCTTAAGTTGACATAAATGCCGATCGCCCGATCGCCCTTACAGGTGAATTTTTGCATCAACTTGAGGCAATCCCATGCTGTAGTTAACAGCGCGGCTGTTGAGGTTATAGCTGATTTGGCCTTTTTGGAGGAACGATCGTACTAAGTGCTCCAACTCCGAACCGATACGGCGGAGGTTGTACTCGGTCAAGTCTTCGCCCTCGTATGCGTCTACGAGTTGGTCGAATTTGGCATTTACCTGTTTGATGGACTCGTCATTCCAGTTAAGTTCGTTATCTGGGTCAATGTCGAGGGTCAAAAGGTCATTGCTAGGTACGAGTTCGTTATCTTCGAGGATGGCGGTGTATATGCGAATATGGCGGGTTGTTGACTTAAGCTGCATGAGTTCTTATGTGTAAAGATTTTTTGCTGAATTAATTGTAATGGGTCACAGACCTTTGCAGGAGAGTAGGTCGCGTGTTGTGCGATCGATCGGGATATCTCACTACCCCTCCGACTTCAAGGCAAAGACTTGGAATCGGTAGTTTTGAGACCTACTTAATTCAAGACTAAAAAGGAAAGCTTTCGTAAAGTATAATAGTTCAGAATTGGCATAGGAGGACAAGGTGGAAGGCAAGAGATTTATTCACTCCCTGCAACTGCAAAATTTCCTTTCCTATGGAAGTGAGGGGGAAACAATTGAACTGCAACCCCTGAATGTATTGATCGGTACTAACGCATCCGGCAAATCTAACTTCATTGAAGCGATGGGAGTGTTGAAGGCAACACCTACAGACTTACTTGCTCCGATTCGTCAAGGAGGTGGTATCAGCGATTTTCTGTGGAAAGGTGAAAAAGGTACTCCCACAGCAAAAATTGAGGCTATTTTAAATTACCCAGAACGAACGATGCCACTGCGCTATCAGATTAGTTTTACCGCAGTCGGTCAGAGACTTGAAGTAGTGGACGAAGCTATAGAAGATATGGAACCCCGCCATAGTTTTGAAAGCCAGCCATTTTTCTATTACCGTTATAACGATCGGGCTCGCCCTGTTATCAATGTTATAGAGGACAACGAGCAGCAAACAAGAAAGCTGCGGAATCTGCGGCGAGAAGATATCATTCCCGATCAATCTATCTTATCTCAAAGAAAAGATCCAGAACTATATCCCGAACTATCATATCTGGGAAATAAATTGGCCGACATTGGTTTATATCGTAACTGGCAGACAGGGAGAGATTCAGTATCTAGAAAGGCTCAGCAAACTGACTTGCCAGAACATCCCCTCCTAGAAGATGGTGGCAACTTAGGACTGGTTTTAAATAACTTACAGTATCAATTAGGAAGTAGGCTGATTATTGAAAAATTACAACTGTTCTACGATGCAGCCGAAGAACTGAGTATCAAGATTTATGGCGGTACTGTCCAGATATTCATCCGCGAAACAGGATTAATTCAGCCAATACCCGCAACTCGTTTATCAGACGGTACGCTGCGTTATTTATTCTTAATAGCTTTACTTCTAGATCCAACTCCCCCGCCACTTATTTGTATTGAAGAACCGGAGATTGGCTTGCATCCCGACATTCTGCCTGCAGTTGCTGAAATGTTGATCGAAGCGTCACAGCGCACACAATTGATTGTGACAACTCATTCCGATGCTTTAGTGTCGGCGCTGAGTCCTGAGTCAGTGTTAATATGCGATCGGGATGATAGAGGAAGTCACCTGAACCGTCTCGATCCCGAACGACTGAAAAAATGGC
Organism: Microcoleus sp. Pol14D4; assembly: GCF_036701245.1. NCBI lineage: Bacteria > Bacillati > Cyanobacteriota > Cyanophyceae > Oscillatoriales > Microcoleaceae > Microcoleus > Microcoleus sp. Pol14D4. The sequence continues at coordinate 4,344 of NZ_JAUBQM010000025.1, read as the reverse complement.
TTGAGAATTACACTTTGGGAGACCTTTGGCGGATGGGAGAAATCGGGGGCAACCGATGGTAAAAGAAATTCGCATTTACATCGAAGGCGGCGGCGAGGGCAAGAATACAAAGCAATTACTTCGAGGAGGATTTAGCTTTTTTTTCAAAGAACTTGTGGAGGTTGCCCGCAGCAATAAAATCAAGTGGAATATCACTGTTTGCGGTTCCCGGAATAATGCTTTCAGGGATTTCAACAATGCTTTGGCAGATCACCCAAATGCTTTTATCATCCTTTTAGTTGACTCAGAAGCCCCTGTAAAGCAGCCGCCTTGGGAGCATTTGAAGTCGAGGGATAACTGGGATTCGCCGCCTGGGGTTGATGAGACTCATTGCTATCTCATGGTTCAAGCGATGGAAGCTTGGTTGATAGCTGATATTGATACTTTAAAAAGATTTTACGGGCAGGGATTTAAAGAAAATGCGATTCCTAAAAATATTAATGTAGAGACGATTGAAAAGGATTTGTTAGAACCAAGTCTGAAAGCAGCTAGCCGCGACACAAAATCGAAAGGCGAATATCAAAAGATACAGCACGCTTCCAAGCTTTTAGAAATGTTGGATGTTGACAAGGTTCGCAAGGCTTCTTCAGAGTGCGATCGTATTTTTACAACTCTCATCAAACTCATGGAGGATTGAAGCGATGAAAGTAGCCAAGGGCGCGAAGCAAGACAGAGATGCGCGGGGAGGGCGGGCGATCGTCAATTTCTCGGAATCCCGAAATATTTTAGTTGTTCGGCCGTCCAATTTTTGTAATATTCAGTTTTCTCTAAAACATCGGAAGCTGGCTTCAGCTTAGAATTTACTTGAACAGTGAAGCCCGGATAGGGCATCCTCCTAGTATGAAGCCCGTCAATATTAAAATCTTCTTCGGGATGGATGTGAAAAGCCAGCAAGCCCAACTCTGAAATCTGATTATTCAATTTGTCTATCAATTCTTTAGTTTCGGGCGCACTAATTGCATTTTTTTCAGGATTAATTACTACCATGATTTCAAATTCCGAATTGTAAAATTCATAAATGGATTTCATTATGGCAGAATCTCCATCATACTCAGTCTGCGCTGAAAACAGGTCAATTTTAAATAGAATTTGATTAGCCAAGCGTGCTTTTTTAGTGAAGGGACAAATCGGTAAATCGCTGAAAACTGGATGCGGCAACTCGACAAACTCGGTCATCCATCTGAGGGTAGATTCTATAATTTCTGTGTCCGATTCATTCATCGAAAATCTATATATTTGATATTTCATACTAATCATACTCTATTTTTAGGGCGATGCACACCCCACTATTGGTATCAATTTAAGACTGAAACCCATAATAAAGGTCACTTCTATCAAAGTCTCGATCCCCCTAAATCCCCCTTAAGAAGGGGGACTTTGAGTGCTTCCGGTTCCCCCCTTTTTTAAGGGGGGTTAGGGGGGATCTCCGGGTTAATAAAACACGCCCTAGTCCTTCCATTGCTAAAAACTAAATTCCTGACTACAAATATTAACTTATTCGTGAATTGTCCCATCTGGCATAATTGCGCCTGCGAGTTTTGCATTTGCCATATTTGCTCCAACCCAGTTGGCATCTTTCAGGTTAGCTTTCTCTAGGTTTGCATAACTCAAATTTGCTCCGCACAGGTTTGCTGAAGTTAAGTTTACTCCACTCAAGTTAGCATTTTGAAAGCTAACTCCAGACAGGTTTAAGCCTGCCAAGTTTTGACCGCTCAGATTAGCTTGAGCAAGACTAGATCCGATCAAGCTTACCGCTTTCAAATTTACGTTTTTCAGGTTTGCTCCATCAAGGTTTACTGCAACTAAACTTACCCCATTCAGCTTAACCCCCCTTAGATCAGCATAAGATAGGCTAACTTTAGTTACTTTGGCTTGACTTAAATCTGCTCCTATCAAATTAGCGTTATTTAAATTTGCCTGAGTTAGGTTGGCACTGCTTAAATTGGCTGTAGTCAAGTTCGCACTATGCAATTGTGTCTCGCTCAACTTTGCTTGACTTAAATTCGCTTGAATGAGTCTTGCATAATTCAAATTTGCCTTAGTTAAGTTTGCACCACTAAAATTTGCTTGAATTAAATCGGCTTGTTGCAGGTTTGTGGATTTCAAGTTTGCCCCTTGCAGGTTAGCTCCAATCAAGTTTGCCTTCACTAGGTTGGCATTACTCAGGTTGGCATTGCTCAGGTTTGCTTGACTGAAACTAATGGGATATTCCAGAGTTTTGCCGCTCAAATCGACTCCTGCTAAGTTAATCCCTGTAAAATCCCGTTCTCCCTGGTTATACCGCCGTAAAAATTCCTCAGCAGTGATAGCAAATTCCTGATTTTTTGAAACATAATCATCAACATCCTTAACCGAATCATCAACATCCTTACCAGCTTCCAATTTATCCGCATTCACAGGATTAGCAACAGACTCTCCCGCTGCTTTTTCCTGCAATTGCTTGTCCACCCGATCGCTAAACCGCCTTACAACCTCAGCATCATCAAGCTTCTCACCAGCATTCGAGCTTTTCAGGGCCGCATTCTCAACATAATACTTATCTACAAAACTTTGCAACCCAGCATTATATCCCTGTCCTACCGCCTGAAACCTCCATTCGCCATTCTTCTTATACAAGCGTCCAAATTCTAAAGCCGTTTCTTGGGAAAATATCTGATTTAAATTGTACCGAACCAATTCGCTAAGAGTTTCTCGGTTGTAAAGCCTGATAAAAGCATTTGTAACTTGACTAAAACTTTGATTCTTTTCCTGTCCCTCGTGAATAGTCACCACAAACACAATTTCCTGAATAGCAGAATTGATTTTACTCAAATCCAGATAAACCGTCTCATCATCTCCCTCAATTTGTCCATTCCTGCTGTCTCCCGAATGTCGCACCGAACCGTCCGGTGATGTCAGATTGTTGTAAAATACAAAATACTTTTCATCAGGAATGCGACCGTCCGCCGCTAACATAAAAACTGATGCGTCAATGTCACAGTTTTGTGCTGTCTGGCTGACTTGCCAACCCAGGGCGATCGCAATTTTATTGAAATTAGGAGTTTCTTTAGAAAGATTGAACCTTTCACCCTTAGTTAATTCGATACTCATATGCGATAATTCCCTTACCTCATAAATGGTATTAATTCTCTCATCTATGTTAACCCGATCGCAAATTGGATTTTATCTCGAAGATATCGAAACCCCAATTGGTAGAACCGTCAATTTAACCCTTACCGGACTCATTCTCCTATCTTCGACCAGCTTCATCGCCGAAACTTACCCGATTTCGGAAACTGTTAGAATTATTTTACAAACTCTCGATACAGCGCTTTTAGTTATTTTTGTGTTTGAGTATTTATTGCGGCTGTGGTGTGCGGAAAATCGAGTTAAATTTATTTTTAGTTTTTTTTCAATTATTGATTTGCTGGCAATATTACCATTTTTACTGGGATTTGTCAACGTTAGTTTTATCAGAATTTTTCGCTGGTTTAGAATTCTCCGACTCATCCGCTTTCTGGAATTAAAAATTTCTATTTTCCGCATCAGCAGCGAAGATGGGGTAATTTTTGCTCGGATATTGTTTACTTTGCTGGCAATAATTTTTGTTTATTCGGGTTTGATTTATCAAGTCGAACATCCGGCCAATCCCGAAAGTTTTGGAACTTTTTTGGATGCTGTTTATTTCTCGGTTGTCACAATGACGACGGTGGGATTTGGCGATGTTACTCCGATTTCGGAATCCGGCCGTTTTCTGACTATTTTGATGATTTTGACGGGAATAGCTCTAATTCCTTGGCAATTGGGGGATTTGATTAAACACTTAGTTAAAAGTGCTAATCACGGAGAAGCTGTTTGTCAAGGTTGCGGTTGGTCTGTACACGATGCTAATGCTAGATTTTGTAAAATGTGCGGCAGTCAGTTAGAGAATGGTTGACTGTTGACTGTTGACTGTTGACTGTTACAGCCGTTTTCAGGTAGGGACACAGCATTGCCCATTCGTGTCAACTTAAGCCTGAAACCCTAATAAATGTCGCTTTTAGGCAAAGTCTAGATCCCCCTAAATCCCCCTTAAGAAGGGGGACTTTGAGAAGAATCTTGTTCCCCCCTTAAGAAGGGCTAGGGGGGATCGAGTTATCATCGTCAAAGAGTAGACCGGTAGTAGGTTTGACGTTAAGTTGACACTAATGGGCATTGCTGTTTCCCTACAGAAGATTGCCTCTAATTTAGATGTAGCAGTATTTTTCATCCCACATTCCGCAGATATTCAAGCAGAGGTAAAGGAAGATAGATTCGGAAACACAAAACTCCCAAACGATTGCCGTG
>NZ_JAUBQM010000194.1:0-1443 GCF_036701245.1 Microcoleus sp. Pol14D4 | reverse complement strand
AACTTTTGTTACATCTGTGGAAAAAATCCTGAAAGAATTTGGAGAAAACTATGTAATTAATTTTGTCTAGCTACTTAATGCGGGTATTTTTACACTTGAAGTGTTATGTTGTGTCGTTGTTCGACCTTGATTTCGGTCGTTCACGCTCAGACGCTTTTTCCGAGAGTTCAACTAATGTTTAACCTTGACTACTTACCTATACGAGTTGCTCCCATCTCAGGTTTGTTATTCTCGTTCTGTCCCCAGCTTCATTTTTAGAGTTTGTTCTCTATCCATGTGGGCAGTTTTGGTATCACGCCATTCCTAGCGGGTAAGACTTGTCAAATTTGAGTTTGACGCACTCACACTCAACTGAAGTTACCTTTACTATCTTTTAGGGCTTGCGCCCAAGGCGGCGTAAAGGCTCTAATCCCCTAACCCATACAGGCTAGTTTCATAGAAACGAACCGCACAAACCGTGCATGAGACTTTCACCTCACACGGCTCCTCTTATGCCTTAGCATTTGTCATTTGCACCAGTCTGTCATGATTTGTTTTTGTGTCATGGCAATGTCTATGGAGTGCTTGTAGATTTGTGTATTCATCTTTTCCACCTTGGTTGACAGGGATTATGTGATCGATTTCTATCAAGTCACCTTCATAGAAGTGGAGGTCACAGTGTTCGCATTTTCCTTTTTGCTTTTTCAGTAGACTGGCTAACCTGCTGGAGATTTGTGGATGTTTACTCATTCGTGCTGCCCAGTAAATATAATCTCCGTCGTAGGGGCTTTTGGAACCTTTCACTTTCACATGAGGTTTTGTTTTGGTGTCTATATATTTCGCTAGAGCCAATCCATGTTCAGTGCTGAATCGCCAGTTCTCGTTACCTCTCTTCCGCCAATACTTAGAAAAGACCTTGTATTTTTGGGTTTTCGGACAGGCTCTGAGTGCCCAACTTCTGAGTTTCTGCCAAGTGAGAAAGTCCATCCTATCGAATGTTTCACTGGCAAATATCGTACTGTAGTAGTTAGCCCATCCTCGAACAATTGGATTTAATTCTCTGATTAAATCTGATTGGTTGTTCGATGTGTGACTTTTTATTACTTCGGCAACCTTCTTGAGATGTATCTTTTGTTTCTCTTTGCTAGGTTGTATCTGTGTATTGAATCCTAATGGGTTTCCATTTGTGCTTTTTGCAGAACGGTATGTCCCTGTTTCAAATTGCCTTATGGAGAAACCAAGAAAGTCAAATCCGGTATTACCCTCAAACTGATTAAGCGAGTGAGAAATCTTGGTTTTACTTGGTTTTAGTTCTAATCCCATCGGACTCAACCATTCAGATATTGCTACCTTACACTCCTTGATAATCTCCACGTCGTCATGTAGAAGTCGGGTAAAGGGATTACATCGCTGTAACCCCCTCCCCTCAAAACCGGACTTGTACCTTTCAGCACATCCGGCTTA